>NZ_JBHXAY010000052.1:0-45941 GCF_042728775.1 Nocardia sp. NPDC060259 | reverse complement strand
CGGTGCTCACCTACCCACCCGCGTCCCCGCCCCCGCTGGGGCCCGGGCCCCCCCCCCCGCGGCGCCACGGTCCCCACTCAGAGGGACATCTCACCTCCGGCACCGGGCGGACATCGCTGGTCGCGCGGCGACGGGCGGGATAGGTCTACCAGCGCTGGGTGAGGTGGGCCCGGCCGCTCAGGATGCGGTCGACCCCACTGCGCTGGGAGCGCGCGGCTCGTCTGCGCCAGGCTGCCTCGACCCGATAACGCCAGTAGAGCGCGGTTTCGCGGCAGTGCACGATGCCGCTCCACCGACGGTGCCGGAACAGATGTCGACCGGACCGGGATGCGGTCCACTTGCCGTTCCCATCGATGCGATCTCACCGCCATCTGCCGAGGTCACGGGGCCGAGGTGCCCACACCACAGGGTCGGTGATCCGCGGCGTCGATAGGCTGGGTCGCATGAGCGCACTCTCCGGCACATTGGTGACGATCGCCGAGGACCTGGATACGGTGACGACGGTCGGGCACGAGGACGATCCCGCCGAGGCGGGGACGTCCGCCGAGGCGGTCGCGCGGCTGTGGTCCTCGGTGCGCGACTGGTACGCGATGGGGACGACACCCGCGATCCAGGTGTGCCTGCGCCGCAATGGCAAGATCGTGCTGAACCGGACCATCGGCCACGGGTGGGGCAACGCGCCGAGGGATTCTCCTGACGCCGAGAAGATCCTGGCCACACCGGACACCCCGTTCTGTGGGTTCTCGACCGCGAAGGGTGTCGCCGCCACGGTGATGTCCATGCTCGTCGAGCAGGGCGCGTTCGCACTCGACGACCCTGTGTGCGAATACATTCCGGAGTTCGCGTCGCATCGCAAGGACCGGATCACCATCGGTCACGTGCTGTCGCATTCGGCGGGCGTCCCGTTCATCACGCCGCCGTACAAGGGCAGTGATGTGGTGCCCGACGAGGAACTGGCCGTGTCGGCGCTCGCCGATCTCGTGCCGAGCTGGCCGCCGGGCCGGTTCCGTGTCTACCACGCACTGACCAGCGGGCTGATCCAGCGCCTGCTGGTGCAGCGCGCCACCGGTAAGCGGATGCGGGAGCATCTCGCCGAGCAGGTGCTGGTTCCGTTCGGGTTCCGCTGGAACAACTTCGGGGTCGACCCCGCGGATATCGGCAAGGTCGTGCCGAGTGTGAAGACCGGTCCGCCGCCGTCGAGGCTGTCGCTGTTCCTGGCGCGCAAGGCGCTCGGCGGGCGGATGGACAAGGCGTCCAAGTCCGACAACGACGCGTTCCTCACCGCCGAGCTCCCCTCCGGCAACCTGGTGACCACCGCCTACGAGCTCTCGCGCTTCTACGAAATCCTCACGCGGGGTGGCGAACTCGACGGCATCCGGATCATCGAACCCACCACGCTGGTCGATGCGATCCGCCCGGCCGACCGCATACCGGGTGCGGCGGGCCGGGTCAGCCGCGCGGGATTCGAGCTGGGTGGGCGCCGGTCGAAGTTCGGCCGCGATACCCGATTCCATTTCGGCCGTAGTGGATTGACGACGCAGTACGGCTGGGCCGACCCCGAACGCGGGCTCGCGGGCGCGATCCTCACCAGTGGCAAAGCAGGCACCGACCTCAACCGCCCCTGGCAGCTGGTGGCGCAGGTGTCCGACACCCTGCCGCGGCTCGACCGTGCACCGGAGTGGCTGAGCCTCAGGTGATCGCGGCGATGATCGCGCGCGCGACCCAGCTCGCGTAGCGGTCCACCGACCAGCCCCTGGCCAGCACGAGCCGCTCGTAGGTGTCGATGGCGAGGTAGTTCCACAGGACGTCGCGAACCTCGTCGAGGTCGATCCCTGCCCGGAGCTGCCCTGTCTCGAGCAGGTGCCGCCCCAGCATGGTCATCCCGGCCAGGCCCTCCTCGGCCAGCTTGTCCCACACCGGGGTGAGCGAATCGTCGACGTGGCGACCGTCGCGAATCAGGAACTGCACCTTGGCCGATCGCGCCTGCCGCTGAGCCAGGCCGTGGACGAACATCTCGATCTTGCGGCGCACGTCCGGTTCGGCGAGCATCGCCTGCTGCTCGGGCCGTTGATAGACGGGGACGTCTTCGTCGTCGCCCGCGATCACGACATCGAACACGGCCTTGGCCAGCGCCGCCTTGGTGCCGAACGCCTTGTACACGCTCTCCGCCGACACGCCGGCGCGCTCGGCGACCGCCGCGATCGTCGTCGGCCGGAACCCGTCGCTCTCGAACAATTCCTGGGCCGCGACCACCATCGCGTGGCGGCGCGCCCTGGCCTGCGCACGCCGCCCTGACGCGTCATACCGCCTCTTGACTTCGGTCATCACCGGTCCAATAATTTTAGATACAGTTCCACTTTACTCAATTGGAGTTCTATCACAGACGGAGCGTCATCATGAACACCATCAGCCCCAGGGTCGTGGCCGACGACCTGAAGTCCGTGGCGATTCGCGGCATCCATCTCATGGTCGACGGCAGTGTCACCGACCTCGCCGAGGTCACCCATCCCGACGGTTTCACCAGGGAGCGCAAGGCGGCGCCGCCATGGGCACGCGGAAACGGCCCCGAGGCGATCCACGCGCTGGCCGAGTGGCTGCGCGGCGCCTTCACCGACATGTCCTACGACATCCACGCCACAGCCGTCGAGAACGACCTGGTGACCGTGTACGCGACGATGCACGGCCGCCAGATCGGCCCGCTGGTCTTCTACACCGAAGACGGCGCGGTGGACAATGCCTTCCCGGCCACCGGCAAGACATTCGCGATGACCGAATCGCACTGGTTCCGCATGCGCGACGGCAAGATCTTCGAGCATTGGGCCAACCGCGACGACCTCGGTATGGCCAGGCAACTCGGCTGGCTGCCGCCCTCCCCGGTGTTCCTGCTGCGATCGGTGCAGCTGAAGCGGCGCGCGGCCCGCGAGGTCCGTTCCGGCCGCTGATCAGTCCGCGGTCGGGGCACCGGCGGCCCGGCGGTCGCCGCCGTTGCGCTCCTGCCAGCGGCGATAGACGTCGACGGCGTCGGCGCGCGATTCATGGCGCATGGGCAGGCGGCGCTGGTCCCACGGCATGGCGATCTCGTCGTAGAAGGTGGCGAGCTCGAAGTACTTCCGGTCGTCGACGTAGTGCGGTGCGTAGGCATCACGGGTCGTCAGGAAGACGACCTCGTCCGGAGAGCAGTAGTACAGCGCGCCCAGACACATGGGACAGGGCAGCGCGAGGATGTAGATGGTGGCGCCGACCAGGTGTTCGGTGCCGAGCGCGGTGCAGGCCTGCCGGATGGCGAGGATCTCCGCGTGCGCGGTGGGATCGCTGGTCTGGGCGACCAGGTTCGGGCTCTCGGCCAGGATCTGCCCGTCCTTGACGATGACGGTCGCGAAGGGACGCCCACCGTCCTCGACATTGCGACGGGCCAGTTCGATCGTGTGCTGTGCGAAGTCCATGATGATCCTCAGAACGGCTTGGTGGGCAGGTACTTGCCGTCGAGGGTGATGACGGCGCGTTCGCCGCCCTCGGGGTCGGCGACCTTGCGCACGTCGAGCGTGAAGTTGATCGCGCTGATGATGCCGTCGCCGAACTGCTCGTGCACCAGCGCCTTGAGGGTGGTGCCGTAGACCTGCAGCATTTCGTAGAAGCGGTAGATCGTCGGATCGGTCGGGATGCCACCGGGGATCGAGCCGCGGGTGGGGATGGTCTGCAGCAGGGTCGCCGCCTCGCTGTCGAGGCCGAGCAGCTCGGCGACGGCCACCGCGGACCGCTCCGGCAGGGCGTGCTGACCGAGAACGGCGGCGGTGACGAAGGCGACCGACAGGCCCGCGGCGTCGGCGATCTCCTGCCAGGTCAGGTCTTTCGCCGTCTTCGCGGCGACCGCGGTGACGGCCACGGACTGACGGGCGGAGGGGTCGAATTGTGCGTGCACCATGATGGGGTTTCCTTTCTTCGGGGATTTCAGGCGGCAGGCGTGGACGCGGAGTGGGTGCCGTCGACCACGGCCACCGTGCCGGTGCCGATGTCGAACACCCAGCCCTCGGCAACGAGGGCGCCGTCGGCCAGCGCGCGGGCAACGGACGGGTGGGTGGCCAGATTCGACAGCTGCGCAACAACATTGGCGTGCACGAGCGTCGACACGGGATCGGCTGTCGCGGAGCCGACCCGGGCGGCGGCGGCATCGGCGTGCCGCAGCCACTGCGCGATCGCCGGCATCGCGCTGAGATCGTGGCGCTCGGCGACCGCGGTCATCGCGCCGCAGCCGGAATGACCACAGACGACGACTCGCGAGACGCCGAGCACCGCGACGGCGTATTCGATACTGGCGGCGATGCCGTCGCCACCGGGCGCATAGGCGGGCACCAGGTTGCCCGCGGTGCGGATCACGAAGAGCTCGCCCGGCTCACTGCTGGTGATCAGCTCCGGGACGACGCGGGCGTCGGAGCAGCTGATGAACAGCGTGTGGGGTGTGTGGGTCGTCGCCAGTTCGGCGAAAAGCGCTGCCTTGCCGGGGTAGACGTCGTGCTGGAAGTGCGTGACGCCGCTCGCGAGGTCGGTCATGGATCGCTCCCTTCGGTGGGTGCCGGCTCGGTGTTGCTGTTCGAGATCCAGCCTGCCCGTCAGGAGCTATAGCGTCCAATACGTTGTTCCAACAGTTTCGATTGTCGCCATCTATGGCGCGAACTCGCCCGCCGCGTCCCTGGCGATCGCGGCGAAGGCGCGCGCGGCGGCCGAGTGATAGGCGGTGCCGCGGCGCAGCAGTTCCACTGTGCGGGTCGGCAGCGCTGGTTCGAGCGCGACCGGGCGCAGGTCGGGGTGCGCGCGGGCGATCGCATCGGGCAGGACGGTGCCGAGCGTGCCCCGGCGCGTGAATTCGACGAGCGCGCTGATCGAGTTCGCTTCGATCGCGATGCGCGGCGCGACACCGCAGTCGGCGAGGTAGTCGTCGATGTGGGCACGGGTCGCGAAGTCGCGGCTGAGCAGCGCCAGGGGCTCGACGGCGAGATCCCCGATCGGCAACGGCCCCGCGTGCGTGGCCAGGGCGTGGTCGGCGCCGACCACCAGGCTCAGGTCCTCGGTGAACAGAGCGGTGCAGTCGATACCCGCGGTGTGGCTGCCGCTGAACGCGATACCCAGATCGAGGGCGTCGGCGAGCAGGTCCTCTTCGAGCCGGTCCTGGGTGGTCTCGGTGACCGCGACGGTGACATTCGGGTGCGCCCGGTGGAACCGGTCCATCAGCGGGCCGATGAGGTAGGCGGTGATCGTCGGCGTCATCGCCACGCGCAGATGTCCTCTGGTCAGATCCTGCACATCGTGGACGGCACGTTCGCCTGCCTCGAGGTCGCGCAACGCATTGCGCGCGTGCTCGGCGTACACCTGGCCTGCATCGGTGAGGCGCACCGTTCGCCCGGAGCGGTCGAGCAACTGCACGCCCAGCAGCCGCTCGAGCTGTTTGATCTGCTGCGACAGTGTCGGCTGGGAGATGTGCAGCGCCTCGGCGGCCCTGGTGAAGTTCCCGTGGTCGGCGACGGCGAGCAGGTACCGGATATGACGCAGCTCCATGGTCACCATGATAGATAGTGTCTATCGAATACAAGGCGACCGCGAGGCGGCCGCTATCGACGCCGAGAACTACGCGGGATCGACGACGACCACGGTTCCGGTCGGTGCGTCGAGCAGGTCCATCGTGCGGGCGGCGGCCGAGTCGACATGGATACGCGGGTGTTCCGGCAGGGTGGACTCGTAATAGGTTCCGGGGCCGTAGAACTGGCCGTAGCGCACGACGACGCCGCCCGCGTCGAGCACCGCGGCCTCGTGCGCGGCGATCACGGCGCCGCGGCCCGCGGGCGGCTGCCAGGCAATGCTCTGGGCGAGAATGCGTTTCGCGCCTGCCGCGGCCGCGGCGGCGAGCAGATTCGCCGTACCTTCGGTGCGGATGCGCGCGTTCGCCTCTCCGGAGGTCGCCAGATCGGCGACGTCGTCGGGGAGGTCGGTGAGCTGGTGCATCACCAGGTCGGGTGCGAAGTCGGTGACGGCGGCGGCGAGGCCGGGCGCGTCGTAGACGTCGTGCACGATCGGGTGTGCGCCGGTGACGCGGATCGCTGCCGCCTTGGCCGGGGAGCGCGTCAGGCCTGCTACCTCGTGGCCCGCGCCGATCAGCAGCGGCAGCAATCGCGTTCCGATGACACCCGTGGCGCCTGCGAGAAAGATACGCACGCCTCGACCCTAGTCGAGGCCTTAGGCCACGGGACGGAAGGTCAGGCTCCGATCACCGCGTTCATGATCGTGCCCGCACTGGTCGCCACGGCGCCGCCCGCCATGGCACTGGCGATCATCTTCGGCGACTGCAGACCGCCGCCGTTCCACTTCTCCCACGCGAATCGTCCGCCGCCGTAGGTGATGGCGGTAACGCCGGACAGCAGGATCATCCAGGTGAAATACCGGCCCAACTGCAAGACCTTCTCCGCCATCGGCGGGGCTTCCGGTGTGGGATTGCCTACCTGCGCGAGAACGGCGCCGTCCAACACAGCCAGGATCATGCTCACGATCGTGCTCCTTCGTCGGATGTTCGTGGTGAAGCCGATGTCGAGAACTCGTGACGCGGTAGAACCCAGATCTATTGAACATTCAACCTCAGGCCGCTTCGATGGCGTACCCGACACTCCGCGACGAACATGACCGCCGTCACACCCGTCGGGCCGTGCCGCCGTCGCGCCCTGCCCCTACTATCGAAAGCGCGGGGCTAATCCAGAATCGGCGCGACGAGGCGCTGATCACCACCTTCATCGCTGAGCGCGCGCAGCGCGCCGCATATACCGTACCGCGAGGAGGGGCAAATGGCTTTACTGATTCCGTTGATCTTCGCGTTTCTTCTGGTGACCGCAGCAGTAGTGGTGACCTCTTACGCCACCGTTTTCCTGACCTATTGGCTTGAATCTCGCCGGATCCGTCGCGATCGGTCGGACCCGCACCCCGCACACTGATCTGTGCCCCGCGATGACGATGCCCCGTGACCGACACCGGTCGCGGGGCATCGTCGTCGAGCGGTCAGTGCAGTTCGAGACCCACCTGGGTGGCGATCACCGCCGCTTGCACGCGCGACTGCACGCCGAGCTTGGTCAGCACCCGGGAGACGTGGGTCTTCACCGTGGCTTCGCCGATGTGCAGGCGGGTGCCGATCTGCTGGTTGGACAGCCCGGCGCCCAGACCCGCGAGCACCTGCCGTTCGCGGTCGGTGAGGGCGGACAGATCGGGTGGCGGGGCGAGAGCCGTCGCCTTGGGCAGCGCGGCGATCACCGCGCGAGTCACCTTCGGGTCGAGCACCGCGTCACCGTCGGCCACGGCCAGCACGGCGCGAACCAGCTCGTCGCCACCGACGGATTTGAGCAGGAAGCCGCTCGCGCCGGCGGCGAGCGCGCCGAGGACGTAGTCGTCGATGGCGAAGGTGGTGAGTACCAACACCTTCGCGGTCGTTTCGGCGACCACCGCGGCGGTGGCCTCCAGCCCGTCGACGCGCGGCATCCGCACGTCCATGAGCACCACGTCGGGACGCAGCGCACGGGTTTGCCGGAGCGCGGCGACACCGTCGCCCGCCTCGCCGACGACCCGGATCCGCCCGGATGATTCGAGCAGCATGGTGATACCCGCCCGGATGGTGGCGTGATCGTCGGCCACCACGACTGTCACCGTCATCGGTCCCCCAGCGGAATCCGCGCCCGCACGCACCAGCTGCCGTCTTCGGCGCCCGCGGTGAGCGTGCCGTCCATCGATTCGGCGCGAAAGATCATGTTGCGCAGTCCGTTTCCCTGGCCTTCCGGTCGTCCTGGCTCGATCGGATTCGAGGCGGTCACCACCACCCGGGTGGCGTCGCGGCGCACGTCGATCGCCAGTGGCGCACCCGGTGCGTGCTTGGTCGCGTTCGCGATCGTCTCGCCGAGGATGCGGGTGATCACCGCCTCGACGGCGGTGGGCAGTGCCAAGCCGTCCTGCCGTCGCAGGGTCACCGCGCCGCCCGCGGCGTGGGCGGCGTCGATCAGCCCGTCCAGGGAGGAGAGCCGGGCGGTGACGGCGGTGTCGCCGGGCGCGGTGAGCAGGTCGATCGTCGCCCGCATCTCGTCGAGCGCGGCCAGGCTGCCCGCACGGATCGAGTGCAGGACGGCGGTGTCGCCGGGGTTCTTCTGCGCCACCTCCGCGAGGATGGCGACGGCGGACAGGTGACCGGCCACCGTGTCGTGCAGATCCCTGGCCACCCGTCGGCGTTCGTCGCCGAGGGCGGCGGAGCGCTCGGCGTCGCGGGCCGCGAGTTCGGCGCGGGCCGCGTTGCGTTCCACGCCGACCATCCGGCGAGAGGCGCGCACGGCCCGTGCGTAGCCCAGCGGTGACCAGGTGAGCGCGACGCCGATCAGGCCGACGTACAGCGCCGCGCTGAGCCCGAAAACCGCCATCGCCAGCAGTGCACCGCCCGCGGTCACCACGACCGCGAACCAGCCGACCACCACGCCGAGCCGGTCGGATCCGGTGCTGACGGCCAGGAAGATCACGTCGGTCATGGCGATCCACAGGGGCAGCGACGGTCCGAGCACGAAGTCACCGGCCAGCAGGGCGACCATCAGCCCGAAGGCGAGGGCGGGCCTGCGTTGCGCGGTCAGCTGGATCGCGAATGCCGCGCACAGCAGCGCCAGTTTCACCGGCGACGGATACAGATCGCGGTCGATGACGATCGACCAGCCGCCCGCGGCCCACAGCAACAACCCGACCAGGAATACGCCGACCGCGGCCGAGGTCGCGCTGTCGAAGGCGTCCGCGAGCCGGTCCAGGGGCGTGCGGGACGGGGGCATGCCCCATTTCAGCACACCGCGGCCGCGCCCCGGGTCCCCCGAAAGACGGACCACCCACGCGCCGTCAGCGGGACGACCGCGCACCGGTGCGCCCGGCACAGTAGGGAAATGGACGAACTGAACAACCCCGTATTGCTGACGATCGCCGCGTGCGAGGTCGGTTTCTGGGTGCTGGTGGTGGGCGGGTTGCTGTTGCGCTACGTGGCGCGGCTACGGCGCGCCGGCCTGGTGACGCTGGCTCTGGTTCCGGTGCTGGATGTGGTCCTGGTAATCGCGGTGGCCATCGATCTGCACCGGGGCGGGGAGGTGAGTTTCGCGCACCGCCTGGCCGGAATCTACCTGGGCTGCACGGTGATGTTCGGGCATCGGATGATCGAGTGGCTCGACGCGCGGTTCGCCTATCGCTTCGCGGGCGGACCCGCGCCGGTGAAGGTACCCAAGGACGGTCCGGAACGAGCCCGCAAGGAGTGGGCCGACTTCGCGCGCTGGCTCGGCGCGGCCGCCATCGCCGGCCTGCTCACCCTCCTGCTGAGCTACACGGTGGCCGACGCCGAGCAGCGCGAACAGCTCATGGGCGTGTTCGGCAGTCTGGGCGTGATCACCGTGATCTGGCTGCTCACCGGGCCCGTGTGGGTCGCCGGCTCGGGACGGAACCGATGACGCGCGTTGCCCCGGTACCGATTCGGTACCGGGGCAACGCCCGCGCGCGCTCAGACGGCGGCGTTCCCGGGGACGGCCGACCCGATCCACGGCAGGACCGCGGACCGCACGTCGACGGTGCGCGGCAGCAGGCCGTTGGCGGCGAGCAGGTCGGCGGCACGCTGCTGTTCGTCGAGGAATTCCTCGCTCACCGGGTGCACGCCGAACGGACGACCGCGCAGCGCGGCTTCCCAGGCGTCCAGATCGGCGGGTACGCCGCGGGACTCGGCGTCGTCGACGAAGTACTGCGCCGCCGCGCGCGGGTTGGCGGCGATCCACGCGTCGGACTCCTGCAGGGCGGCCAGTACCGCCTCGACCACCGCGCGGTGGCCTTCGGCGAGGTCGCGACGGGTGAACCACAGCGACGGGTGGCTGAATACCGAGGCGGTGTCGACCAGCGTGGTCAGCTCGGTCGCTGCCTCGACCTCCCGCAAGCCGGGGTAGGTGCCGATCCAGGCGTCGAGTTCACCAGCCAGCAGGGCGGCGCCGCCACCGCGCACGTCGACGTCGACCGGTTCGACATCGGACCAGGTCAGCCCCACCTGGTCGAGCGCGAACAGCAGCAGCGTGGTCTGCCACGAGCCGTGCGCGATGCCGACGCGCTTGCCTTGCAGGTCGGCGGCGGAGGTGATGCCGCTCGCGGCAGTGGCCACCAGCCTGCCGTTCTCCACCCGCGGGCCGGAGATGCCGAGGTAGACGATGTCGCGCTGGTTGGCCAGTGCGGTCAGCGGCGGGGTGAAGCCGGTGCCGATGATGTCGTAACCGCCGTCGGTGAACAGCCAGTCCGAATGCTCGCCGGGCAGAGCGGTTTTCGGGTCGACGCGCTCGGCCTGCGGCAGCGCGCGCAGGTCGACCCATTCGACGTCGGGCAGCAGCCGCTCGAGGATGCCGCGGTGGCGCAGCACGAACAGCGAGTTGTTGTGCGGGAAGTACCCGACGCGCAGGCTCATCGCGCGTCGCCGATCAGGCCGAGGCGGCGGGCCTCGTCGGCCAGGCCGCTGCGGCTCCACTGCACCGCGAGGTTGGATGGATCGAATTCGGCCGAGCCGCCGAGAGTTTCGGCAATCGCCTGATACTGCGCGCCCTCCTCGAGCAGGACGACGAACTTCGCCAGCTCCAGCAGACCGGCCCGGCCGAGCACATTGGCGCCGCCGTTGGCCTCGAAGATCGCGACCAGGTGCGGGTCGGTCTCGAGCTTGCTCAGGATGAAATCGCCCGCGCCGATGGTGCGGTCGATGTGCGGCGGGATCTCCCGGGACAGGGTCAGGCGCTGCGAGGCGGCATAGCGGATCGGGAGGGTGCGGTGGGTCTGCGCCCAGCCACCCAGCCACGGAGTGTGGATGTGCACGACGGAGGTGATCTCCGGATGCGCGCGGAACACCTTGGCGTAGCCGGTGACGAAACCGGCGGATCCCTTGCCGGACAGCACTTCTCCGTCGAAGGTGGCGACGACGGGTTCGACGGTGCGCTCGGCGGCCCACGGGCCCGGCTCGTTGAGGGCGACGGCGATCTCCTCGCCGGGCACTCGTTCGACGAAGTTGACGGTGCCGTTGCCGGTGACGGTGCCGGTCTCGCGGAACACCCGGAACGCGGTCTCGGCGTCGCGGGTCGCCGCCTCGACGAAGGCCGTGACGGCCTCCGGCAGACGGGTTTCGGTGGTGGTCATTGTCGAACTCCTGCGGTTATCGGGCCGTCGCGAGGACGGTGTCGGTGGACGGGGTGGTGAGCCGGGATCGGCCGAGCAGGGGCAGCACTTCCTCGCCGACCCGGTAGGCCTCTTCCAGGTGCGGGTTGCCCGCGAGGATGAAGGCGTCGACGCCGAGGTCGATCAGTTCGTCGAGCCGCTGCGCGACCTGCTCGTAGCTGCCGACGAGGCCGAAGGCGGGGCCGCCACGGATCAGGCTGAACCCGCACCAGACATTGGGCTGGACCTCCAGATCGCGATAGCCGGTGATGGTTTCGGGCACCCAGCCGGTGATCCTGGCGGCGCCTACCGAGTCGCCCTTGGCGGCCCGGTTGGCGGCGTCGCGGTCGACGAAGGCCCAGCCCTTCTCGATCTCGGCCCAGGCCGCTTCCTCGGTGTGCCGGGCGACGATGTCGATGCGCACCGCGAACTTCGGTGTGCGGCCGATGCTTTCGGCATTGCGGCGGACACCGTCGAACTTCGCGCGCAGATCCGCGAACGGTTCGAGCCAGGACAGGTAGTAGTCGGCGTGGCGGCCCGCCGCGGCCACCGCGGCACCGGAGGACCCCGAGAAGTACACCTCGGGGAAGGGCTGACCGGCCAAGCCGGGCGGCAGCGCCGCGCCTTCGGTGCGGAAGAAGCGGCCGTCGTGGTCGAACGGTTCGCCGTCCCATACACCACGCAGGACGTCGAGGAATTCGCTGGTGCGGGCATAGCGGTCGTCGTGGGAAACCTTGTCGCCCCACCACAATTGGGCAGGTCCCCCGCCACCGCTGATGATGTTGTAGACCAGCCTGCCGCCGGTGGCGCGCTGCAGGCTCGCCGACATCCTGGCCGCCTGCACCGGGTGCAGGAAGCCGGGCTGGAAGGCGACCATGAAGCGGTAGGTGGTGGTCTCGGCGGCCAGCGCGGCGGCGACGGCCCACGGGTCGTCGGTCACCGGGAACGACGGGAGCAGGCCGCCGAGGAAGCCCGCCGATTCGGAGGCCTTGGCGACCGCGGCGACATGGTCGAGGTAGCTGTACTCGTCCAGTGCGCCACCACGAATGGCGGGCGCGATATTGCCGGGACCGTAGCCGCCCGCATTGCCGCGGTTGTAGCGGCGCGGGGTGCGCAGGGAGGCGTGGTCGCCTTCCATGCCGATGCGCCAGTAGACGTCGATGGTCATGCGGTGAGCTCCTGCGCGGTGGTGAGGGTGCGGCCTGCCGGGTCGGCGAGGAACAGCAGGTGTTCGCCCGCGCGGTGGATCTCCTCGATGTGCGGGTGGCCGGAGAGCACGAAGGTCTGCACGCCGGCGATCTCGTAGACCGCGAGCTGGCGGGCCACCTGCTCGTAGCTGCCGACCAGGCCGATGCGCTGGTCGTAGCCGAGCGCGTCGAAGCCCGCCCAGCGGCCGTCGCCGAGGGCGTGCTCGGCTGCGGAATCAGTGCGACCCAGCTCGTCCCACTGTCGGTGGACCCTGGCCCATGCCTCGTCCTCGGTCTCCCTGGCGATGACCGGCAGGTCGAGCGCGACGCGCACCCGGCGGCCCGCCGCGGCGGCCCGCTCCCCCAGTTCGGCTGCGGCACGCGAGATTCCGTCCGGCTCCTCGGCGAAGACGTGGACGTCGCCGTGCGCGGCGGACAGGTCGAGTGCCGCTTCCGAGGTGCCACTCAGGTGGACCGCCGGGAAGGGCAGACCGGACAGGATGCCACGGAAGCCGCCGTCGATGACGTCGTAGTACTGCCCGGCATACTCGAATCCGGTGCCCGCGAATCCGGCCGCACCGACCTCGGTTTCGTTCCAGACACCCCGTGCGACGGTGAGGAATTCGGCGGCGCGCCGGTAGCGTTCGGCGCCGTCGACGAGGTCGCCGCGAGCACGGGCCTCCTCGGCATCGGTGTCGACGGCGAGTCGCCAGTTCAGCCGACCGGCCGAATGCCGCTGCAGGGTGGCCGAGATCTTCGCCGCGTACACCGGTGTCCCGAACGCGGGCTGGAATTCGACGGTGACCTGCGCGTACCGGGTGGTGCGCAGGGCGGCGGCCGCGACGATCCAGGATTCTTCGCCGTGCGGGTCGTACGGTGCGAGCACGCCGTCGAAGCCGTTCAGTTCTGCCGCGCCGACGATCTGGGCGAGATCGTCGAACGGGCCGAATCGGCCGGGCCGCACATCGGTGGCCTCGGTGCGCGGCGCCTGCGGGCCGAAGCCGCCACGTCCGCGGAGTTCGGGCCGGGCGCGCCTGCCGTCACCGCGGCTGGGCAGTTTCCAGAGGAACTCGGTCATGCGGGCACCCGCTCGGCGGCGACGAGTTCCTGCGCGCGAGCCAACGGCTCAGGGGCGACCCAGGATTCGAGATCGAAGTCCGCGGCCAGGAAGCCGTGCGCGTAGAGGAACTGCTTCTGTACGCCGAGTAGTTCGACGCGTTCCTCGGTCAGCGACGGGTGCAGACCGCGATGGAACTCCGCGCCGTAGGCGGCGACGACGCCCTCGGGGCCGGACAGTGTTTCGCGTTGCAGCACCGCGCGAACGCCGTCGAGGTCACCGGCGGCCCAGTCGGCGGCACGCAGGCTCTGCGCGAGGAAACCGACGACCACCTCGGGTCGCGATTCCAGCAGATCCGCGTGCACGGTGATCGGACGCGGGGTGCCGTTGTTCACGCGCAGGCGCTTGGTGGCCGAGGCGTCCAGGTCGACCGCGACACGCAAGCCGTTCTCCTTCGCCACCTCTTGGGCGCGCGCACCCTTGACGTAGATGGCGTCGACCGTGCCCGCCAGCAACTCCTCCACACCCCAGGTGGTGGACCGTCGCGCCGTCTGGATCTCGGTGCGTACCTGCGGATCCCGCTCGACCTCGAGTTCGGTGACCCGGACATCGGCGAGAGTCAGCCCGGCCGGGCGCAGCGCATTGGCGAAGCCGTGCAGCGCCATCGCCCGCGGGAAGCTGCGGGCCCGATCCTGCGCCCAGGCGGGCACGCCGATCCGCAGCCCGGCCAGACCGGCGGCGTCGGCGACCGGCGAGTCGGGGCCGACCAGGATCGCCTGCGACTCGTCGATCCAGGTGAGGCCGATCAGCCGGGTCGGCGACCCCTGCGCGCGGGCTGCCAGCGCGGGCACATTGCCGCCCTCGCGGATCAGGCCGGACAGGTCGTGCAGGAAGTGGTGGCCCGCGAGTTCGGGGCCCGCGTCCTGCAGGACGCCGAACTCGAGGCCCGCGTTCGCCGCGGTCTCGCCGAGCCAGCCGAGGCTGTGCGCGAGGCCGCTCGCGGTCGGCACGGGGCAGCGGGTGTACCACAGGGTTTCGGTCATGACAGGCTCCTGGTGTGTGGTCCGACGCCGAGCTGGGCGAGGAATTGCGTTCGGTAACCGAGGGTTTCGGGTGCCGCGTGATCGCGCGGCCGGGGCAGGTCGATGACCTCGTCGACGGCGAAGCGGCCGTGGTCGAGGATGATCACCCGGTCGGCGAGCCGGATCGCCTCGTCGACATCGTGGGTGACCATGAGGACGGCGGGCCGGTGCCGGGCGACGAGATCGCCGACCAAGTCCTGCATCTGGAGCCGGGTCAGTGCGTCCAGCGCCGCGAACGGCTCGTCGAGCAGCAGCAGTTCCGGTTCCCTGACCAGTGCCCTGGCCAGGGCGGCGCGCTGGGCCTCACCACCGGACAGGGTGGCGGGCCACTGCCCGGCCTTGCCGTCGAGGTGCACTTCACTCAGCGCCCGCAGACCGGCTTCCCGCTGCGTCTTGGTGCGGCGCAGGCCGACGATCACATTGGCCAGCACCCGCTTGGACGGGATCAGCCGGGGCTCCTGGTAGACGGTCGTGCGGCGGGCCGGTACCAGCACTTCACCGGCATCGGGCACCTCGAGGCCGGTGAGCAGGCGCAGCAGCGTGGTCTTGCCGGTACCGCTCGGACCGAGCAGCACCACGAACTCGCCGCGGCGGATGGTCAGATCGACGCCGTCGAGAACGGTCTTGTCGCCGAAAGCTTTTCGCAGTCCGGTGATCGAGACCGCCACCGGTGCCGCCTGCCGTACGGGCGCGGCTGTTGTCGTGGTCATCGGATCGCCACCTGCTTTCGCCATGGCATCGCGTAGCGTTCCGCGAGCCGCACGAGTGCGTCGAACACCAGACCGAGCAGCGCGTAGAGCACCACGCACAGCACCATGTAGTCGGTGCGGTTGTATTCCTGGGCCAGCGTCACCAGATAGCCGACGCCCTGCTGGGTGCCCACCTGTTCGGCGGCGATCAGGCCGGTGATGCTGATCGACAGGCACACCCGCAGCGCCATCAGGATGCCGGGCAGCGCCGCGGGCACGATCACCTCGGCGACGAGCCGGGTGCCGGTGAGCCCGAAACTGCGGGCCGCCTCGACCACCTTGCGGTCGACGTTGCGCACCCCGAGATAGGTGTAGGCGTACATGGGCGCGGTGGTCGCCACCGCGATCAGCAGCACCTTGTACAGCTCGTCGATGCCGAACCAGGAGATGAACAGCGGCACCAGCGCGAGGAACGGCACGGCGCGCACGATCTGCATCGTCGAGTCGACCAGTTCCTCGCCCAGGCTCGACAGGCCCGACAGCAGGCCGAGCACCAGCCCGACGGAGACGCCGATCGCGACGCCGGCGGCGGCCCGTCCGAACGAGGCGAGGGCGAAATCGACCAGCTGACCGCTGTCGAGCAGTTCCAGGAACGCCGACCAGACGGCACCGGGGCCCGCGATCACGCGCTGCGAGATCACGCCGCTCGCCGACCCCGCCCACCAGGCCAGCACGATGGCGGCGGGGAGCGCGGCCCGCAGGCCCAGCGAGAGCCACCGGGGCCGCTGACCGGTCACCCGGGCCCGCGGCGGAGCCAGTTCGAGGGTGGTCATGTCAGTTTTCCTTCAGCGCGGCCAGCTGCTCCGGGCTGAGCTTGGACCGCAGGTCGTAGAAGATGTCGGCGGCGGTGATCCGGCGGGTGATGACGCCGTTGTCGGCGAAGGTGTTCACGACATCGGCGAGGTCGGCGGCGTCGGAGTCGGCGGGCAGGCGCGGCACGGTGACCTCACCACCGACCCGGACGGCATCGGCGAGGCGATCACCGGTGAGCGCGCGCGGCCCGGTCTTCTCGAAGACGTTCTCGAAATCGACCGGCGCGGCCTTCTGCTTCGCCGTAAGTCCTTGCAGCACTTCCAGATACTTCGCGGCGACATCCGGGCGCTGTTCGAGAACCTCGGTACGGAACACGACCACGGTGTTGTCGTTGGAGCCGATCGACTTCTCGGTGGCGATCTCGCGCGCCCCCGCCGCCTTGGCTTCCTGATACGGCACCAGGAACGAGGCCCAGGCGTCGACCTTGCCGGTGGCGAACGCCGAGGCGGCGTCCTTCTGCTGCAAAGGCACCCTGGTTACCTTGTCGGCCGGAATACCCGCCTGCGCCAGCGCTTTCAGGGTGATGTACTCGCCCTTACCCGCGGGATTCACCGCGATGCGCTTGCCAACCAGCCCCGCCACCGAGGTCACCCCGGACTCGGGGGTGACCACGATCCCGCTCTGGTCCTGGCCTGCCGGATCGGCCACGGCGACGATCTTCACGCCGACGTCCTTGGACAGCGCACCGACGACGGGACTGAACGCGGCGCCCGAGACATCGAGCTCCTTGGTGTTGAACAGCTTGAGGTTGGAGCTGAAACCGGGTGTGGTGCTGACCCATTGGATCTTCGCGCCGAGCGGAGCCAGCGCCGCGTCGAAGGTGCCGTCGCGCTTGCCGACCGCGAGCGGTCCGGTATTGCCCGGGTCGGTCACCTTGAGCACGAACGAGGCCTGGGCACCCTGCTCGGGCGTGGAGCCGGAGCCACACGCCGCGACGAGGGCGACGACGGGGGCGATCGCGAGGGCGATCCGCGAGAAGGCCGGCAGCCTGCGGGACATCGGGGCTCCTGTTCGGGGAAGGGCGGGTGATGCCTTCGCAGCGTAGGAGCGACGATGGCGCCGAACGAGGTATGCCTTTCCATGGATCGGAAAGCTTGACAGGGCGCGATCGGGCGATCTATGGCGAATCACGGGGAGCGACGCGGGATTTCATTCCGTATATCGGAAACCTCGTGACGATTTCCGCCGAATGCCTGTGTTACCGTCGGCTACGTGGAGACCTCGAGCGTGCAGACCGTGTCCCGGGCCCTGTCGGTACTCGATTGCTTTCGCGGCGGCGAGGAACGGGGTGTCTCGGAGGTCGCGCGCGCGCAGGGTCTGGCGGTCAGCACCACCCACCGTCTGCTGAGCGCTCTCGTCCAGGCTGGTTTCCTCGAGAAGGACGCCGAGTCGAGCCGCTACCGGATGGGCGGCGCCCTGGCCGAATACGGGCAGATCGCCTACCGCCAGCACAAGATCTACCTCGCCGAGCCCTACCTCGAACAGCTCGCGGCGACCACCGGAGCCACCGGCTCGGTGGCCACCCGCCACGGCATCCACGCCGTGCTGCTCGGCACCAGCCGGTGGCGCGAGAGCGACGGCCACGAACTGCAGGGCGTGCGACTGCCGCTGCACGCGAGCGCGCTCGGCAAGGCGCTGCTGGCCTGGTCCGACGTCACCGATGACGAACTGCGTTCCCTCCCTTACGAAGAAGGCACCGAACGGTCGGTGTCGAGCGCCGCGGAGTTGCGCGCGGAACTGGTCGCGACGCGGGCGCGGGGCTACGCGTTCAACGATCGCGAACTCGATCCCGGATACCGCACCATCGGCCTGCCGATCCTCGACCCGCAGGGCCGCTGCCGTTTCGCTCTCGGCCTGCGCGGTCCGCTCACGCTCATGATCGATGAGCGGGTGCCGTTCTTCGTCGAACTCGCCAAGGTGACCGCCGCCGATATCGCGGCCACCTTCGCCGCCGCGGCGGAGTGACGATCAACTTCAGGAAGGGAGCGGCGGTGGCGACCGATACCGCACGTCCCGCGGTCGGGCTGCGTTCCGAACGCGGCGCGATTCTGGCCTCGCTGATGATGTCGACGAGTCTGATCGCGCTCGATTCGACGATCATCGCGACCGGCGTGCTGACCATCACCACCGACCTCGGCGGTTTCGCGCTGTTCCCGTGGTTGTTCTCGATCTATCTGCTCACCCAGGCCGTGACGGTGCCGATCTACGGCAAGATCGCCGACACGGTCGGCCGGAAACCGGTGATCCTGTTCGGGATCGCGGTGTTCGCGCTCGGCTCGCTGCTGTGCGGGCTGGCGACGAACATGGTGGCGCTGATCGTGTTCCGGGCGATCCAGGGCATCGGCGCGGGTGCGGTGCAGCCGATGACGATGGTCATCGCCAGCGACCTCTACACCCTGCCCGAGCGCGCGAAGGTGCAGGGCTATCTGGCCGGTGTGTGGGCCGGGTCCGCGGTGCTCGGCCCGCTGCTCGGTGGCGCGTTCGCCGATTTCGCGAGCTGGCGCTGGATCTTCCTGGTGAATCTGCCGTTGGCCTCGATCGCCGCAATCATGCTCCTGCGCAACTTCACCGAGACCGCACCGCGCGGTCCGCGCCAGTCGGTCGACTATCTCGGCGCGGCGCTGCTCACTCTCGGTGCGGGCGCATTGATCCTCGCGCTGCTCGAAGGCGGCCAGTCCTGGGCATGGAACTCCCCCATGAGCCTTGGCCTGTTGGCGGGCAGCGTGGTCGTGCTGATCGTGTTCGGGTTCGCCGAGCGCCGGGCCGCGAATCCGATTCTGCCGCTGTGGATCTTCACCCGCCGGGTGGTCGTCGCGGCGAGCGCGGTGTCGATGCTCATCGGCGCGGTCGTCCTCGGCCTCACCTCCTATGTGCCGACTTTCGCCCAGGGTGTCCTCGGCACCAGCGCGACGGTCGCCGGGCTGACCGTCGGCGCGCTGACGATCGGCTGGCCGATCACCGCCTCCCAGGCGGGCACGCTGTATCTGCGGTTCGGCTTTCGCACGACCGCGCTGATCGGCAGCGCGATCGCGGTCGTCGGCTGTGCCGCCCTGCTGCCGATCGGCGCGCAGGCGGGCCCGTGGCAGATCGCCGGGACCTGCTTCCTCATCGGCGCGGGCATGGGCCTGGTCGCCAATCCCACCCTGATCGCGGCACAGACCAGTGCGGCGTGGTCGGAGCGTGGCGTGGTGACCTCGGCGACCATGTTCGCCCGGTCCATCGGCAGCGCGGTCGGCGTCGCGATGTTCGGCGCGATCGTCAATGCCCAGGTCGGCGGCGTCGACCGGCCGGATCCCGGCGAGCTCGCCCACGCCATCCACCTGGTGTTCGCCACCCTGCTCGTCATGGCGGTCGCGCTGTTCGCCGCAGCGGTCACGATGCCGGGCGCGCAGACACCGACCAGCCCCGAGCCCCCGACAGACTGAGACGAATCACCCTGATACGCAAGCGCATTCGACAGCGCCCGCACCGTCGCGAACTCGCGCCGGAACAGGTGGCAGGTAGGCCGACTGCACCGGGCGATCGGAACGCGGCTGCCTGTTGTCGCGTTGCTTTGCTCGGCACGGATCGCGTCGCCGCGAGCTGAAGGTGCCGGTATCGTCGAGGCGTGCGGGGAACTGGGGATTCGACCGATCAGGCTGCTCTTCGCGCGCGACGGGCGAGTTCGTTCGGGCCGCAAGCGGCCGTCTATGCCGAGCATCGGCCTGACTATGCGGCGGCGGGCATCAGGTGGGCGCTGGCGCCGCTCGGCGCGAAAGACGTTCCCGCCGTGCTGGATCTGGGCGCCGGTACCGGCAAGCTCACCGACGGACTCCTGGCGGTCGGCGCCGAGGTAATCGCCGTCGAACCCGACGAGGCGATGCGCGCCGAGCTCGTCCTCCGGTACCCGTCGATGACCGGGCTGTCCGGGACGGCAGAGGAGATTCCGCTGCCGGACGGGTCGGTCGATGCCGTGCTGGCCGGGCAGGCGTTCCACTGGTTCGACCAGGCGCGCGCGTTCCCCGAGATCGCCCGGGTGTTGCGGCCCGGTGGAGTGTTCGCCGCGTTCTGGAACAACGAGGACAACCGTGTCGCGTGGGTGGCTGGGCTCCAGCGCACCGTACGACCGGACGCGTCGTTCCCGCTGCCCGCGGCGGACGACGCGCTTCCCGAGCATGCGCTGTTCACGTCGTTCGAGCAGGCAGGGTTCCCGCACACGCACCGGCGGACCGCGGATTCGCTGGTCCAGACGATCGGCACCTACTCCCACACCGTGGTAATCGGCCCGGATCAGCGCGCCGCCCTGCTCGGCCGGATCAGGGACTACCTGCGCGCGACACCGGAGACCGCCGAGGGCGAGTTCGACTATCCGCTGCGCACCGAGGTGATCCGCGCGGTACTGCGCGGATCACCTCAGCACTGAGCGGTCAGCTGGCGCGTTCCTCCAGTCCGCGCACCACGTCGACGACCTCGCCCGGGGCGAACTCCACGACGCGACGCACCCGCGAATTCGCCACCGGCGCCAGGTCGACGACGATCGGGGCGCCCGCACCCGCCTGCACGATCGCGGTGATCCGGTCCTGCAGGAAGCCGCCGTCGGGGACGGCGACCCGGATGACGTCGCCCACCGTGAGCGCCTCGGCGCGGACCGGGCCACCGAACGCGGCGGTGGGGTCGAAGGTGCCGCAGCGGGTGTGCCCGGTGGTCGCGCCGAGGCTACGTTCGGCGATGGTCCACCACACCGGCGATTCCGGTTCGCCCGCACCGACCCGGGCGTGCCAGGCCAGCACCCGGTCGCGTTCCGCCTCGGCGGCCGCGCGGGTCTCGTGCAGCGAGACCTGACGGCGGACCGGGGCATTGCGCGATCGCGTTGTACCCGCCGCGCCGTCGATCACCAGGATCCAGCGGGCGCCGACCGCGTCGTCACGGCGGGCCGAGACCCGTTTGGCCAGTGCCAGTCCCGGTGTCGCGCCCAGCTGATCGGCGGCTTCCTCGATGCTCTCGACCAGCCCGAGCGCGCGCAGCAGCTCGGCGACCGACAGCTCCGAGGTGCCCAGTTCCTGGGCCAGCGCCGTCATCGGGGTTCGCCTGCGCCAGCCGATCCGGGCGCAGTGCTCGTGCCGGGTGAACCACAGTCCGCTGCGGTGGCGGAGGTGGTGGTCGACCACCACCGCCCACCAATCCCATTCCGGTTCGGCGACCAGGCGTCCGCGAATCCATCGTTCGCGCTCGGCCGTCGACACCCGTTCCTCCGGTGGCACGAAATTGCGGAGGGCGGCGCGCACCGCGGATTCGGTGCGTCCCACCGTCCGCGCGGTGCGCGCCAGATCGGCCCCGGCCCGCAAGTCGTCGGCCAGTATCCGGTATTCCGATTCGCGCCAGGTGGTTCCATGCCTGCTCGGTGGCAGCAGATCGCCACGGTCGATGTCACTCATCCCGTGCCCCCGTTCTCGCACCGCCCGGCCACACTCGCGCCGGGCTCGTTTGTGTGACCCTTCGACGATACCGGTGAGGTATGACAGAAAACGCTTGTCTGCCAGCGGCTTTCCAGCAAACGGGAGTGTGGCGGCTACCCGGTGTGGGCGAGTCCGCGGCGGCCGAAAGCGTAGTAGCCCGCGCACACCAGCGCCGCCCACACCGCACCGACGACCAGCGCGGTGCGGCCACCGTCGGTCCACAGCAGCAGCACGACGACCAGGCCGAGGAAACCCAGTGCGGCCCAGTTCGTCACGGGCGCGCCGGGCAGCCGGTAGTCGCTGGCGGGCAGCTCGCCGGCCTGTACTTTGGCGCGATACTTCAGGTGGCACACCAGGATCACGCCCCAGACGACGATGATGCCCACGGTGCTGACCGAGGTGATGTAGGTGAAGGCCTTGTCCGGCGAGATCACGTTCACCACGACACCGATCACCATCGCGCCCGCCGAGGCGCAGATGCCGGTGAACGGCACCGACTGCTTGCTCAGCGCCGCGAACCCGGCGGGCGCCTCGTCGCGCAGCGCCAGACTGCGCAGCATCCGCCCGGTGGAGTAGATGCCCGAGTTGCACGACGACAGCGCCGCGGTGAGCAGCACGAAGTTGATGATGCCCGCGGCGGCGGGGATGCCGATCTGCTCGAACACCTCGACGAACGGGCTGCGGCCTGCGTGGAAGCTGCGCCAGCTCGCCACCGACATGATGACCACGAGCGCGCCGACATAGAACAGGCCGATGCGGAACGGCAGGGTGTTGATCGCCTTGCGCAGGGTGGCCTTCGGATCGCGGGCCTCCCCCGCCGTCACGCCGACCAGCTCCACACCGACGTAGGCGAACACGACGATCTGCAGCACCAGCAGGGTCTGGCCGAAACCGTGCGGGAACACGCCGCCGTCGGCCCACAGGTTGGTCACCGTCGGATCGGCGGCGTGGCCGAAGCCGAATACGAGCACGCCGATGCCGATCATGATCATCGCCAGGATGGCGGTCACCTTGATGGCGGAGAACCAGAACTCGCCCTCACCGAAGATCCGCACCGAGATCAGGTTCGCGGCGAACAGCACCGCCAGCACCACCAGCGCGGTCACCCACTGCGGGATGTCGAACCAGTACTGCACGTACTTGCCCGCGACGGTGATCTCGGCCATGCAGGTGGAGACCCACACCGCCCAGTACGACCAGCCGGTCGCGAAACCGGCGAAGCGGCCGAGGAATTCGTGCGCGTACTCGGCGAAGCTGCCCGACACGGGCCGGTAGGTCAGCAGCTCACCGAGCGCCCGCATGATGACGAAGATGGCCAGGCCCGCGGCCAGGTAGGCCAGGATCAGCGACGGTCCCGCCTGCTCGATCGCGGCGCCCGCGCCGTAGAACAGGCCGGTGCCGATCGCGCCGCCGATGGCGATCATCTGGATGGTGCGCGGGCTCAGGCCGCGCGAGTACCCCTCCGATTCGGCTGTCGGGGCCGGCGCCGATACGGCTTCGGTGGATAGGCCGGTGCCGTCAGCTGACATGGATCGTGTCCTTCCGTCGCGTCGATCAGTGCTGCACGCTACCGTCCGGCAATCGTGGTCAGGGTCACCACCTCCGGCAGGCGGAAATACCCGCACCTCGGCGCTGGTTGGCCCTCACGGGGGTTGTTCACTGTCGAGGAGGCTCATGAGCGCGGTCACGCTGTCGGTTCTGGATCTGGCGCCGGTGCAAGCCGACGCGACCGCGGGCGACGCGCTGCACGCGACGACGCGGCTGGCCCAGCACGCCGAGGAGCTGGGCTTTCGCCGGTTCTGGGTCGCCGAGCACCACAACATGCCCGGCATCGCGAGCGCGGCGCCCGCGGTGGTGCTGGCGCATCTGGCGGCCTCGACCTCGCGGATCCGGGTCGGGTCGGGCGGGGTGATGCTGCCGAATCATCCGCCGCTGGTGGTCGCCGAGCAGTTCGGCACGCTGGAGTCGCTGCATCCGGGGCGGATCGATCTGGGCATCGGGCGTGCGCCCGGCACCGATCCGGTGACCGCGCGGGCGCTGCGGCGCAACGCCGAGGGCCTCAACGGTGATTCGTTCCCCCGCGAGCTGACCGCGCTGATCGGGTTCTTCCGTGGCGCCGATCCCGACGGCATCGTGGCCAGTCCAGGCCGTGACGCCGAACCGCAGGTGTGGCTGCTCGGCTCGAGCGGCTACAGCGCCCAGGTGGCCGCGGTGCTCGGGCTGCCGTTCGCGTTCGCCCACCACATCGCCCCGGACAACACCGCCGCCGCGCTCGCGCTCTACCGCGACAACTTCCGGCCGTCGGAGACGCTGAGCGCGCCGTACACGATCGTGGCCGCCTCGGCGATCTGCGCCGACACCGACGCCGAGGCCGACCGGCTCGCCGCGCCGCGCGACCTCGCCTTCGCACAGCTGCGGGCCGGTCGGCCGCAGGCGCTGGCGACGCCGGAACAGGCCGCCGCCTTCCCCGGCAGCGACGCCGAACGACGCTTCGCCGCGCAGCGCAAGGCCGGTCAGTTGCAGGGTTCGCCGGACACCGTGCGCGCGCAGGCCGCCGAGCTGCTCGCCGCCGCCGCGCCCGACGAGCTCATGCTCAACACGCTGGTCTACGACATCGACGCCCGCATCCGCTCGCTCGAGCTGACCCGCGCCGCGATCGACGGCTGAGCCCGCTCAGCGCAGCCGGAATCCCCTGGCCGCCAAGGACTCCCGCAACCGGTCGCGCCCGTTGAGCGAGGCCTTCGACGCCAGCCTGGCCAGGACCCGTTCGGTCCAGGAGAACGGCAGCCCCTGCTCGGAGTAGATCTCGCCGATCCGCTCCTCGTAGGCGGCGACGGGCTCGCGCTGACCAGGAAGATCGTAGGTTTCCTGGTGCAGCACGGCCGCCTGCGGCAGTCGCGGCTTCACCCGCGTGCCCTCCGCCGGGTCGGGATGTCCGACGACGAGGCCGAAGACCGCGAAGACGTGCTCGGGCAGGTGGAGTTCGGCGGCCACCCGTTCCGGGTTGTTGCGCAGCGCGCCGATATAGACGGTGCCGAGCCCGAGGGATTCGGCGGCAATCACCGCGTTCTGTGCCGCCAGGGCCGCGTCGACGAAACCGACATAGCTGGATTCGAGATAGTCGGCGCCGTCGAGCGGGGCGCCGTGATCGTCGGCGAGTTGGCGCAGCCGGGCGAAATCGGCCGTCCACACCAGCAGCACCGGCGCCTGCACGATGTGCTGCTGGCCGCCCGCCACCTCGGCCAGCCGGGCCTTGCGCGCCGGATCGCGGACCTCGATCACGCTCCACACCTGCAGATTCGACGAGGACGCCGCGGACTGCGCGGCCGATACCAGCAGCCGGATCGTCTCCGGCGAGACCGGATCGGGCAGGTAGCGGCGCACCGACTTGTGGTCGTGCAGCACCTGCAACACCGGATTCCACTGCGCGGGGACCTCGGTCGACGGGTCGGCGTAGCGCTGCTGGACGGGGTGGACGGGGCTGGGTGCGGTCTGCGTCATACCGTCATCGTCGGACACCGCCCGGTCCGCGTCTGCGGTAACCCTCAGCATGAACCGAACACCGGCTGATCGATACAGTAGGAGTGGCGAGCCCGCCGACTGGCGGGACGAGGGAGTGCGCAATGGGCAAGGTGTTCGACCGGATCGACGACAAGTTGCGGACCTTCATCGCCGAACAGCCGATGTTCTTCGTCGGCACCGCGCCGTCGGAAGGCGGCCACGTCAACGTCTCTCCGAAGGGGTATCGCGACACCTTCGCCGTGATCGACGACCATACGGTCGCCTACCTCGACCTGTTCGGCAGCGGCTCGGAGACGATCGCGCACCTGCGCGACAACGGCCGGATCACCGTGATGTTCTGCTCGTTCACCCGGACCGCCCGCATCCTGCGCCTGTTCGGCACCGGCCGCGTCGTCCGTCCCGACTCGGCCGAATTCGCCACGCTGCGTGAGCATTTCGGCACCGGGCACACCGGCATCCGCGCGGTCGTCGCGGTCTCGGTTGACCGCGTCGCCGATTCGTGCGGCTGGTCGGTCCCCTACCTCGAGCTCGTCGAGGAACGCTCGATCCTCGACCAGGCGCACACGCGCCGCACCGACGCGGACTTCGCCCGCCGCATCGCGGGCGACAACTCCGTCAGCATCGACGGCCTGCCCGCCCTGGAACCCGATCATCCGCTGCCGTCCCAGGTCTCGCGCGAGCGCACGCCCGGCGCCGTGGACAGCTAAAGTGCGGCGGTGAACACCGGATCCGCCAGCTCGCTGCTCGACCACCTCCTCGCCACCCAACCCGCGCCCGAATGGTGGCTGGTGCTCGTCACCGCCGCGGTGGCACTCGTGCTGGTCGGCTACCGGCCGCTGTGGCGGCTCACCCGGGCGGCGGTGACCGTGGTCCACGAGGGCGGACACGCGCTGGTGGCCCTGCTCACCGGGCGCAGGCTGCACGCGATCACCCTGCACACCGACACCTCGGGGCTCACCGTGTCCAGCGGTAAGCCCACCGGTCTCGGCATGATTCTGACCGCGGCCGCCGGCTATCCGGCACCGGCGGCGCTGGGGCTCGGGTACGCGGCGCTGCTCGGAACCGGCCGGGTGACGCTGATGCTGTGGGCGACGCTGCTCATGCTGGCCGCGGTGCTGGTCAAGGTCCGCAATATCTACGGCCTGCTCACCGTCGCCGTGCTCGGCGCCCTGGTGTTCGGCGTGTCCTGGTTCGGCACCGATCTCCTGCAGGCGGGTTTCGCGTATCTGGCGGCGTGGTTCCTGCTGGCCGCCGCGGTCCGGCCGGTGATCGAACTGCAGCGCAGCCGCCGCAGGCAGCCGGGGCGCACCGATTCCGATGCCGATCAGCTGGCCCGGCTGACCCATCTGCCCGCGCTGCTGTGGGTGCTGTTGTTCACCGCGCTGTGCCTGGCGGCGTTGGTCGTCGGCGGCGGGCTGCTGCTGGCGCCGGTCGAGCAGCTGCATCCGCTGCTTCAGCGGTGAGTGGCCCGCCAGGCGTCGATCGCCTCGGTCACCAGCACGGTCGGCGGCGCGAGCGCGTTGAGGGTCACGCCCGCCTCGTCGGGTTCCAGCGGTTCCAGCGTCTCCAGCTGGGAGTCGAGCAGGATCGTCGGCATGAAATGGCCGAGCCTGCCGGTCATCCGGCGCAGCAGCTCTGCCCTGGTGCCGGCCAGATGCACGAAGTACGCGTTCGGCGCGCCCTGGCGCAGCCGGTCACGGTAGGAGCGCCGCAGCGCCGAGCACGCGGCGACGCCGCCGGACTCCTGGTGCTCGCCGAGCCAGGTGGCGACCGTGTCCAGCCACGGCCACCGGTCCTCGTCGGTGAGCGGGATGCCTGCCGCCATCTTCTCGATGTTCTCGATCGGATGGAAGTCGTCGCCTTCGGCATAGGGCACGTCGAGCCGCGCGGCCGTCAGCGCGCCGACGGTCGTCTTGCCGCACCCGGAGACGCCCATCACCACGATGACGGGTTGCACCACATCGACCTCCTCGTCCGAACCACAGGTCTCCAGGCTCACATACCGCGCGGGCGGTGAGTCCGGGAAACGCCGAATCGGGCCTGGATCCGATGCCGGTCAGGGAATCGGGCGGTCGGTGGGCAGGTTGACGAAGCTCGGGTCGGCCGGGTCGAGACGAAGATGCTGGGGTTCGAGTCCGGTCGCGTTCAGCATCGGCCGGAACGGCAGCGCCTTGGGCGCGTTGCCCGCGAAGACATCGATGCGCAGCCGGTGTCCCGGCGCCAGCACCGCCTGGGTCGGGATGATGGCGACATCGATCGCGGTCGGCGTGCCGGGCACCACGGGCAGCAGGTGGTCGAGGGTGAGCGGGTTGAACGGGGCCGTGAGGTCGCCGTTGACCGAGCGCGCGCTGCGCCGTTCGTCGATGGCCCGCATGGACGTCGTCAGCTGACCGGTGGTCAGCACAGTCGAGGTGCCGTCGGGCGCGACATCGTTGACGGTGACGTTCCAGAAACCGTCGGTGGAATCGTGCACGGTGTTGAGCCGCACATTGATCGGGCCCGAGATCACCGTCTGCTCGGTCAGCGGTGCACTGGTGAAGGTGAGCGCGTTGCGCTCGGCGATCCGGGAATCCTTCGCGCAGGTGTCCAGCGCCGCCGCCATCCCGGCCGACCCCTGCGCCGCGTCCCGCGAACACATGTTGCTCAGACCTGGTGCCACGGTGAGATTTTCGGAGCCTGCGGGCCCGGCGGCGCTGAGCGAGCCGTCGTGCAGGCTGTCCTCGGTGCTGCCACTCGGCGCGGCGGACAGGTAGACGCGACGATGCGTGACGCCGGGCATCGGGAACTCCGGCAGCGTGATCCAGCTGCCGCCCTGCTGCTTCACGGTGACCGGGCCGAAGTCGTCGACGCCACTGTCGATGTCCTTGAGCCACTTGTCGAACCATGCGCGCTGCAGCACGTCCAACCGCGGCGGCGCGCCCGGAACACCGGTTCCCGCACCGGGATTGGCGTGATAGGTGTCGCCGACGACGAGCTGCTTGTGCCCCGCGGGCAGGGGGATCTGCTCGTAGAGTTTGGTCGCGCTGTTGGCGAAGATGTCGTGCCAGCCGCCGTAGACGAAGGTCGGCACTGTCACCTTTTCCGGATGCCCCATGATCGCCTCGCGGAAGGCCGAGGTGTCGTCGAGCGCGCCGTCGAGCGCGGGCGGCATGTTCGACAGCGACGGGGTGAGCAGTGCTTGGGCGAGCAGGTCGAAGTTGGTCGTCGGGTCGGCGAGCCGGTCGCGGAACCAGGTCCAGTCGAACGTGCCGTCGGCCATCGAGGCGACATCGGGGACGAACTTGAGCTGGTTCACCGAGTTCAGCCACATCGGCAGGAAGGTGGTGCCGACACCGCCGCCTGGCGCGACCACATCCCGCATCAGGTCGCTCCCCGGCTCCACCGGGAAGATCGCCTGCAGTGCGGCGGGCGCGTCCTCCGCGGCGCGCAACTGGTTGATGCCGGAGTAGGAGCCGCCGCTCATGCCGATGCGCCCGTTCGACCACGGCTGCTGCGCCGCCCACTCGATCACCTCGCGGGTGTCGAGCTGCTCGCGGGCGCCGAGGGTGTTCCATTTGCCCTGGGACAGACCGGTTCCGCGCACATCGGCGACGACGACGGTGTACCCACCGCCGATGAGTTTGCGGTCGACGCCGAGCATCGTCTGGATCATGCCGCCGTCGAGCGCCTGCATCAGATCGCCGAAACCGCTGATCGGGGTGGCCGACAGGTTCAGCCTGCGCACGATGTCGACGGCGGTGGCCTGCAGGCCGGGGATCGCCGCGGCCTGTTCGATCAGGCCGGTCATGAGTTTCGAGTACGGCGTGAGACTGACGATCGTCGGCAGCGGCTTCTGCTCGATCACCCCCGCCGCGTCGGCGGGCCGGTAGACGTCGGCCTTCAGGACGACTCCGTCGCTCATGGTGATCTCGACGCCGCGCTCCACCCGGACCTCCGGGTAGGCGCCCGGCCCGTCGTGTAGTGCCGTCCAGCGCGCGGCGGGCGCGTCGGCGGGTTGTCCCGCCGCCGGTCCGCCACCACATCCGAGCACGACTATCAGCGCGAGGATCGTCACCAGCATCCGGACGAGCCCGCGTTCGGAACCTCTTACCGCCATAGTGTCGCTCCCGACCGGTTCGTTTCCCGTTGACCTAGCCACCGCACGATCGGCGCGGAAACTGTAACAGCGGAAACGACCCGAATCGCCGAGCCTCGGCCAGCTCGGACTGTCGCAGTGAACACGCATTGTTCCAGTTCAGCGGGCTGCAGGGTTGCGTGTGGACGCTCGCGGGTGTCGGTGGCTGGTGGTTGACTGGGCACATGCCGGCGCGGTTCCGGCCGGCTTCCATCCATCGCCGAGGAGGACGTTCGACAATGCCGACACGTGACGAAGCTTGGCCGCAGGGCACGCCCTGCTGGATCGACTGTCAGGTCGACGATCCCACCGCCGCCCGTGACTTCTACAGTGCCCTGTTCGGCTGGGACATCCAGGACGGACCGGCCGACGCGGGCGGCTACCTGATGGCCATGCTCGACGGCAAGCCCGCCGCGGGCATCGGCCCGAAACCCGAGGGCATGCCGATGCCCTCGGCGTGGACCACCTACTTCGCGGCCGAGCGCGCCGACGAGATCGCCGAAAAGGTCGCCAAGGCAGGCGGACAGGTGTTCATGCCGCCCTTCGACGTCCTCGATGTGGGCCGCATGTTCATCGGCTCCGATCCCACCGGCGGCGTGTTCGGTGTCTGGGAAGCCAAGGCGCACAACGGCGCCGAGATCTACAACCAGCACGGCGCCTACTGCTGGAACGAGCTGCACACCTCCGGCTACGACCAGGCGCACGACTTCTACAACACCGTATTCGGCTGGCACTACACCGAGATCGGTGACGGCGAGAGCTTCACCTACTCCACGTTCGCGCTCCCCGGCCAGACCGACGGCGTCGGCGGCATGATGGACGCGTCCGCGCTCGGCACCCCGACCTACTGGCTCACCTGGATCCAGGTCGACGATGCCGACGGCACCCTGGCCAAGGCCACCGACCTGGGCGCCTCGGTGATCATGGGCCCCGACGACAGCCCCTTCGGCCGGATGGGCATTCTGCAGGCGCCGCAGGGCGAGGTCTTCGGTGTCATCGATCCGGCGAAGGCCGTGGGCGAGGTGCCCACCGGGGCCTGACGACGAACTCAGGGCCGGGGCACCCGCCGGGTGGCGGTGTCCCGGTCACCACGTGTCCCGCGGCGCAGGCCGACGGGCGCCGAGCGGCCTGCCGTCGGTGACCAGGTGCGGTGGCCAGGCGCGTGCCTTCGGCATCGACCCGGTGATGTCGCGTGGCAAAGGCATGGTCTCGTCGAAGAGCGACACCGCGCGCCACGGCTGCGCGTCGATTGCCGGCTGGGTGTGCCTGCGGCGGCTCTCGTCGGTGACGAGCACGGCCGCGACCGCCGCCGCGGCGAACGCGATGCGCTGGGTGTTCGCCGGATGGTCGGCCAGGCTCACCGCCAGAAAGCCGCACAGTCCGGCGGCCGACGCGGGCGCCGTCATGGATCCGGCCGCGCTCGCCGTCACGGCGATCCAGGTCCCGATGACGGTGACCGCGAGCATCGCCAGCAGCCCGCCCGCCCCGGCCTCCACGGCGTAGTTCAGCCACAGATTGTGGGCGTGCTGGAATTCTTCGGGGCTGTCGACCGCCTCGTCGAGCCAGGCGCCCGCGCGGGCAGGCCCGACGCCCTGCGGCCGGTCGGCGGCCACCCGGATCGCGGCCAGCCACACGTCGGCCCGGACACCGACCGACCCACGGGTCACGACCGCGAACAGCAGCAGCCCGACGACCAGCGCGGCGCCGAGCGGAATAATCCACGGCACCCATCGTTCGGTGGTCGCGTGCCTGCCGGGCCGCAGCCGTCGCAGGAAGACGTACACGGCCAGGCCCGCCAGTGCCGCGATCACCCCGCCGCGCGATCCGGTGAGCAGCACCGCCAGGTAGCCGAGGACGACCAGCCCGCCCGCGACCAGCCGCGAACGCATGTCGGCCAGGGACGCGGCGCCCGCGGCGGCCACCGGCAACAGCAGCACCAGGTAGGCGGCGAGCAGATTCGGGTTGGCGAAGGTGCCTATCGCGCGAATCATCGTGTCGGCGCCGCAGATATCGTTCGAGCCGTCGATCGCTCCCCGGCAGAATCCGGTCGGGGTTTCCTGCACGACCTGTTGGAGCGCGACGATACTCGCGATGGTGGTGCAGGCCAGCGCGAGCAACGCGATCGCGGGCCAGGAATCGGGCACCACCCGCCGCACCCCGACCGCCAGGTAGTAGACCGCTACCAGGGTCAGCAGGCCGCGCCACGACGACCACGGCTGTCCCGCAAGATAATTGGCGACGGCAGAGGAAGCGACGAGAACCGCGATCGGGACGTCGAAAGCCGTCTGCCACCGGGATTCGCCGGTCAGTACCACCGCCAGCAGCCCGACCACGGTGACCAGTCTGGTCGGCGTCACGATCCAGGTGATCGGCTCGTCGGGCAGGATGTCGGCGACACATTCGAGGGCGACCGCGGCCAGACAGAGCAGGGCCGTGGCTCGGGCCGCGACCACGTGCACTGCCGCGCGCGGCGGGGGCTCCGCTTCGCCGACCCCGGCGCCGGGATAACTCACCCGTCAGGTGTCCCGCACAGGAATTGCCGGAGTACCACGGGCGGGCGTTGCTCCGGTGACGGTTGGTGCCGTCTCAGCTGAACCGACGTTTCCCTTGCGAATGGTCTCCCATCGGCGAACCATTAGCTGTGCGGTGGCTGCCGTCGCGGGCCGAGCGCGCTGACGCGCCCCTGGTGGACCGCGACATGTCGGCCCCTCCAGACGACCAGGAGAACGTCATGTCCGCCATGATCCGCAAGAATTTCGATTCCCCAGAGGAGACCCGGCCCTTCGAGCAGGACAAAGGCAGGCTCGATCTGGTCAATGTCGACAGTGGCCCGGTGGGCCGAGCGGTGTTCGAACCCGGCTGGCGCTGGTCCGAGCACGTCAAGCCGATCGCCCAGACCGACAGCTGCCAGGCGCCGCACATGGGCTACGTCCTGTCCGGGAAACTGATGGTGGTCATGGACGACGGCGAACAGCAGGAATTCGGCACCGGCGATTTCATGGTGGTGCCGCCCGGCCACGACGCCTGGGTGGTCGGCGACGAAGCCTGCGTGATGCTCGACTGGCAGGGTGTCGCCGACTACGCCAAGCGATAGCGTTTACGGCGTCACGATCGCGAAGTTCGGGTCCGGCTTGTCGATCAGGCCGGGCAGTTCGGCGAGCACGGTGGCGTCACCGTCGATCTTGATCTCACCACTCAGGACGGCCTTCTTCAGGTCTCCCCCACCGACCATGCCCCGGATCAGTGCCGGCCGGGTGAGAATGACGGTCGCGTCCGCGGCGGGGAGCTGGTCGCCGGGGAACCGGTCGTAGTGCACCAGCACACCGTTGCGCAGCTCGACGCGGTGAATCCGATCACCCTCGTCGCTGATCCGCCAGTCGGTGGTCATCCGGACCTCCCAGGCCTTCGGTCCGTCGATGCGCAGCGACATCGCGTCGAACACCTGGTCCACGCTCAAGGCCGCGGCCAGCGAGGCCGAGTTCGCGGCGGTCGGGGTGCCGAAGGAACCGTGCCGCAGCTCGTGGGCGCCGCTGAGGTAGAAATTGCGCCAGGTGGCATTCTCCGAACCATAGGCCAGCTGTTCGAAAGCACTGGCCTGCAAGGCTTTCGCGGTGTCGTTGGCCGGGTCGGCGAAGATGACGTAGTTGACCAGTTGCACCACCCAGCGGAAGTCGGCGGCATCGTAGGCGCGCTGCGCGTGCTGGAGCACCGCGGCGGCGCCACCCATCGCCTCGACGTGGCGGCGGGCGTTGTCCACCGGCGGATGCTCCCACAGATGTGCCGGATTGCCGTCGAACCAGCCCATGTACCGCTGATAGACGGCCTTCACATTGTGGCTGACCGAACCGTAGTAGCCGTGGGTGGACCATGACGCCGTGAGCGCGGGCGGCATCGTGATCATCTCGGCGATCTCCGTGCCGACGAAGCCCTGGTTCAGCAGCCGCAGCGTCTGATCGTTGAGATAGGCGTACATGTCGCGCTGGAGCGAGAGAAATTCGACGATCCGGTCGGTGCCCCAGATCGGCCAGTGATGGGAGGAGAACACCAGATCCGCCCGGCGGCCGTAGTGATTGATCGAGTCGGTGAGGTACTTCGCCCACACGTGCGGATCGCGAACCAGCGCACCGCGCAGGGTCACGATGTTGTGCATGGTGTGCGTCGCGTTCTCGGCCATGCAGAGGATGCGGCGGTCGGGGAAGTAGAAGTTCATCTCCGACGGCGCTTCGGTGCCCGGGGTCAGCTGGAAGACCATCCGCACGCCGTCGACGATCTCCTCCTGATCGGTGCGGGTGACGTCGAGGGTGGGCGGAACGAGACTGATCGTTCCGGTCGACGTGGTCTGTCCGAGACCGGCGCCCACCTGCCCCTTCGGGCCGCGTGGCAAGGCGGCGCCGTACATGTAGGCGGCGCGGCGCGCCATCGCGGTGCCGGTATAGACGTTCTCGGCGACGGCGTGCTCGAGGAACCCCGACGGCGCGATCACCGGGCACCGGCCTGCGGCGACGTCTTGCGGCGCGACGACCCCGTAGCTGCCGCCGAAGTGATCGACGTGGGAGTGTGAGTAGATCAGGCCGGTGACCGGCCGATCGCCGCGATGCTCGCGGTAGAGGGCGAGGCCAGCGGCCGCGGTCTCGGCGGAGACGAGCGGGTCGATGACGATCACGCCGGTGTCGCCTTCGATCAGTGTCATGTTCGATATGTCGAGGCCACGGATCTGGTAGAAGCCCGGCGCGATCTCGTAGAGGCCCTGCTTCACGGTGAGCTGGGCCTGGCGCCACAGGCTCGGATTCACCGACTGCGGACAGGATCCGGCGAGAAAGTCGTAGGAGTCGGTGTCCCACACCACTTTTCCCGACGGGTCGGTGACCGTGCCCGGTTCGAGGGAAGCGATCCAGCCGCGGTCGGCGTCGGCGAAATCCGCGGTGTCGCCGAAAGGCAAGGTGTCGGCCAGGGCACGGTTGGCGTCCGCGATCGCCTTGGTTGGATCGGTCTGTGTCTTCGACGGCGTGATCCCGGCCGCTTCGTCACCGCAGCCGCTGACGGTCATGCCGACAGCCAGTGCCGCGGCCGCCCCGGCTCCGACGCCGAGCACGCCGCGCCGCGACACCGAGAATCGGTCCGCGTTCGTTCCGTCCACCACTACAACCTCACTCAGGCGATGACTTCCCCGCCGCGTGGGCGGTGCGACCGGGCGTCGCTATTGCAGCATAACTGCAATAGCTGAGTTACGGCTGAGCAATCGGCACAGCGGCCAGCTGGATCTCCAGGAGCAGCCGATCGGCCGGATCGGTCAGATCGATGCCGAGCACCGCCTCCACCCGGCGCAACCGATATCGCAGCGTATTCGGATGCACACGCAGGGCGGATGCCGCCGCGCTCACCTCGCCGTGCGCCCGCAGGTACGCCTGCGCTGAAACGCGCAGCTCGGCGGAATGGACACGGTCGTAGTCGTCGAGTGCGGCCAGGCGCGGATCGTGCAGGTGCGGTCGGTCGCGGATGAGTTCGAGGATCTCGGCCAGCAGGACCGCGGTCCGCGCTTCGGCCAGCGTGCTCACCCTGCTCCCCGCCGATGCGGCGGCCGGGCTGTCCAGGACGCGGTCGACCTCGGCGCGGGCGCCGGCGACCGCGGTCAGCCCGGCCACGGGTGCGGCGATCGCGGCCCGCACCACCAGACCTCGCGCCTGCTCCAGTTGCGCGACAAGACGACGTACCCAGGAGCCGACGCTGCGTTCGGAGTGGTACGACGGCAGCAGGATATAGACCCGGTCGCCGATCGCCTCGGTCACCGAATCGTCCCGGAAAGCGCTGGCGTGCAATCGGATCAGGCCGCTCGATGCCGCCAGCTCGGCGACGGACCCGATCGCCGCGATGCCGATCACCGCGGCCGGACCGGTGGTGGGCAGGTTCAGCGCGGCCGCCACCGACGGCACGTCGACCCCGTCGCCGTGCGCGCCGAACAGCCTGCGCACCAGCAGTGCCTCGGTCGACGGCGCGTCCAGGCCGCGGGCGATGATCCGCGCGGCGACAGCCGAGGCGCCGCGCAGCACCTGCGCCGCGTCGGGTCGCAGCGGCTGATCGCCCTGCTGCAGCCAGATGGTGCCGAGCATGCGCGCGGGTGTGCCGCGCCGGATGCCGACCACGAGGCGGCGGCGGATATCGAGTTCGGGATGTTCGGGCACGTCGACGACCTCGTCGCCGGCCCGCACCCGGTCGAAAACGCCCCACTCGCGCAGGATCCGCAGATAGTCGCCAGGGCCCTGCCTGCCGAGGATGGACCGGATGCGCAGCTGGTCGGCGGAGCCGTCGGAGGCGGAGTAGGCGAGGACATGCGACTGCGGGTCCTCGATGGACACCATTCCGCCGGTCTCTCTGGCGACCACCTGTGCCAAGCCGAACAGGTCGGTGTCGGGGGCAAGCAGGTCGTGTTCGTCGGCGGCGGCACGCTGGCCGGGCGAGCGGGCCAGCATCCGGCGCACCAGCGGGAACACCTGATCCCAGCGGGCCTGCCGATGCAGGTGCACCAGCGCGATGCCGGCGGCGGCGGCCACGGCGCGCACCGCGGGCGAGTCGTTGGCGCTCTTGGTCATCAGCACGCGGGGCCGCCGGCCGGGATCGCGGGAGGCAACCTCGCGCAGCCACCGCTCGGTGGCGCCGGCGTCGACTCCGACGAGCAGATACACCTCCGGCAGCGGGCCCTCGGTCTCGAGGTGCTCGGGCAGATCGGCGGGCTCGGCGAGAGCGACCGAGCGGACCGGCACCGACTCTCCCGCCGGTGCGTCGACGAGAGTGGCGACGGTGTGGTCGAGCGCGGCGAGCAGTTCGCCGAGCGTGGTGGCCCCGTCCGGCATCGCGCACCTCCGATTCTTTGGCTGATCAGACAGAGACCGGGATGGTTCTTCATCCGATCAGACGATTATGACCGCCGCGCGTCGGTGTTGACTACGTCACATCCCGCACCACACCACGACGCAGGAGCCGCCTTCATGGACGCCATCGCGACCACTCCGCCGCCGGTCAACGAACCGGTCGGCACCTTCGCCCCGGGAACTCCGGAGCGCGCACGCCTGCAGACCGCGCTCACCGACCTGTCCGCGACACCCACCGAGATCCACCACGTGATCGGCGGCCGCCACCTGCGTGGCGACGGTCCGCGCTTCGACGTGGTCCAGCCGCACCGGCACGCCGCCGTGCTCGGCACCCTGCACAATGCGCGCGCCGCCGAAGCCACCGCCGCGGTCGAGGCCGCCACGGCCGCCGCCCCGGCCTGGCGGGCGATGTCGTTCGACGATCGGGCCGCGATCTTCCTGCGGGCCGCCGACCTGCTCGCCGGTCCGTGGCGGGAGAAGCTGTCGGCCGCGACGATGCTCGGTCAGTCCAAGTCCGCGTATCAGGCCGAGATCGACGCGCCCTGCGAGCTCGTCGATTTCTGGCGGTTCAATGTCTCCTTCGCACGCCAGATTCTTGCCGAGCAGCCGATTTCGGCGCCCGGCGTGTGGAACCGGATGCAGTACCGATCGCTGGAGGGGTTCGTCTACGCGGTCACGCCGTTCAACTTCACCGCCATCGCGGGCAATCTGCCCACCGCGCCCGCGCTGATGGGCAACACGGTGGTGTGGAAGCCGGCCAGAACCCAGGCCGTGGCCGCCTACCTGACCATGCGACTGCTCGAGGCCGCCGGTCTGCCGCCAGGGGTGATCAACCTGGTGCACGGACCGGGACCGGAGATCTCGGATGCCGTGCTCGCCGATCCACGGCTGGCCGGGGTCCACTTCACCGGATCGACCGCGACCTTCCAGCACCTGTGGCGCGAGGTGGCGCAGCGGCTCGACCGGTATCGCACCTATCCGCGGCTGGTCGGCGAGACCGGCGGCAAGGACTTCGTGCTCGCGCATCCTTCGGCGGATCCGGCGGTGCTCACCACCGCGCTGCTGCGCGGCGCGTTCGACTATCAGGGGCAGAAGTGCTCGGCCGCCTCGCGCGCGTTCGTCCCGCGCTCGGTGTGGGCGGCGATGTCGGAGGACCTGATCGAGCAGACCTCGGCGCTGCGCTACGGCGATGTCACCGATTTCGCGAATTTCGGTGGGGCACTGATCGATCGGCGCGCGTTCGACCGCAATTTCGCGGCACTGGAGCGGGCCAAGGCCACACCGGGACTGACCGTGGTCGCGGGCGGTCATGCCGACGACAGCGTCGGCTGGTTCGTCGAACCGACCGTCGTCGTCGGTGACGATCCCGCCGACGAGATCTTCCACACCGAGTACTTCGGCCCGATCCTGGCGGTGCACGTCTACGACGACAGCACGTCGGCCGGTTTCACCGATGCCATGGACCTGGTCGACCGCGGCAGCGCCTACGGCCTGACCGGCTCGATCATCGCCGAGGACCGAGCCGCGATCACCGCGGCGACCGAGCGGCTCACCTTCGCCGCGGGCAACTTCTACATCAACGACAAACCGTCCGGCGCGGTCGTCGGCCAGCAGCCCTTCGGCGGCGGACGCGCGTCGGGCACCAACGACAAGGCCGGCTCGGCGCAGAACCTGGTGCGCTGGACCTCGGCTCGCACCATCAAGGAGACCTTCACCCCGCCGACCGACCACCGCTATCCGCACCAGGCGCCCGAGAGCGAGGCCCGCTGATGTCGGCACTGTTGCGCTCGACCATGCTCGCCGCCGCCCGCTCGCCGCGGCTGGAACGGACCATCACCCGGCTGCCGGTCAGCCGGGATGTGGTGGCCCGCTTCGTCGCGGGCACCACCGAGGACGACGCGGTGCGGGCGACCGAAACCCTGCTGCGCTCCGGCCGTTTCGTCAGCATCGACTATCTCGGCGAAGACACCACCGACCTGGCCGGCGCGCAAGCCACCGTCGAGCACTACCGCGCGCTCATCGCCGCGCTCGGCCGACTCCCCCAGGCCGATGTCGCGGCGGGAGCTGTTCGGCCACTGGAGGTTTCGGTCAAACTCTCGGCGCTGGGCCAGGCACTGCCGCGCGACGGGCACGCGATCGCCCGCGAGCACGCGCACCAGATCTGCACCGCCGCCGAGGCCGCGGGCATCTGGGTCACCGTCGACGCCGAGAACCACACCACCACCGACTCGACCCTGGCCATCGTGCGCGATCTGCGCGCCGACTTTCCCTGGCTGGGCGCGGTGCTGCAGGCCTATCTGCGCCGCACCGAGGACGACTGCCGGGCGCTGGCGGGCCCTGGGTCGCGAATCCGGTTGTGCAAGGGCGCCTACGACGAACCCGAGTCGGTGGCCTTCCGTGACCGGGCCGAGGTCGACGCGTCGTATCTGCGCTGCCTGGCGATCCTGACCGCGGGCTCGGGCTATCCGATGATCGCCTCGCACGACCCGGCGGTGATCGCGGCGGCCGGGGTCGCGGTGCAGTCGGCGCAGCGCAAAACCGAGGAATACGAGTACCAGATGCTCTACGGCATCCGCGCCGACGAACAGCAGCGACTCGCCGACGCGGGCAACCATGTTCGCGTGTACGTCCCCTACGGTGACCAGTGGTACGGGTATTTCATGCGCAGACTGGCCGAACGGCCTGCCAATCTCGGGTTCTTCCTGCGCGCGCTCGCCAGCGGGCGCGGGTAACGACCGGCTATCCATTCAGGCTCTACGGCTGAACAATATTCACTCTCGGCGCCCACGGTCGCGGCGTGGCGGTGTACTCGGGTCCGTGCATCGCGATGTGGCGGTGTGCGCCGACGGAAGGAACGCGAATGTCTTTCGCAGAGTTGCGCGCCCAGATGCTGCGTCGCAAACCCCTCGTCGAGGTCGAGGACGAGATTCCGAGCGACGAGCGGCTCGCCAAATCACTCGGCCTGTGGCAGCTCACCGCCATCGGCGTCGGCGGCATCATCGGTGCGGGCATCTTCACCCTGGCCGGGTCGGTCGCCCATTCGGTGACCGGGCCCGCCGTGCTGATCTCGTTCCTGATCGCCGGTGTGGCCAGCGCGGCGGCGGCGCTGTGTTACGCCGAGTTCGCCGGCATGGTGCCCAAGGCGGGCTCGGCCTACACCTACGGCTACGTCTCGCTCGGTGAGCTGGCGGGCTGGTTCATCGGCTGGGATCTGCTGCTGGAATACATCGCGGTCGCGGCGGTGGTCGCCATCGGCGTGTCCGGATACTTCGGGTTCCTGCTCGACCAGATCGGGCTGACCCTGCCGGAATGGATGCTCGGCGCGCCGGACACCGGCGACGGGCGGGTCGTCGATCTGTTCGCGGTGCTGTTCTGCCTCGGCACCGCGTGGGTGCTCTCGCGCGGGATCGACAGTGTCGGCCGGTTCGAGACGGTCGCGGTCGGGATCAAGGTCGCCCTGGTGGTGCTCATCGTGGTGCTCGGGGTGTTCCACATCGACAGCGCCAACTACGACCCGTACTTCCCGTTCGGCGTCGGCGCGGTGTGGACGGGTGCGGCGACAGTGTTCTTCGCGGTGTTCGGCTACGACGCGATGAGTACCGCGGCCGAGGAATCGATCGACGGGCGCAAGCACCTGCCCAAGGCGATCATCTACTCGCTGGCCATCGCGATGGTGCTCTACGTGCTGGCCACGCTGGTGCTCACCGGCATGCAGAAGTACACCGAGATCAGCCCGACCAGCGGCTTCTCCACCGCGTTCGAGTCGGTCGGGATGCCGGGCGTCGCCAATATCATCGCCATCGGCGCCATCGTCGGCATCGTCACCGTGGTGCTCACCTTCATGCTCGGCGTCACCAGGGTGTGGTTCGCGATGAGCCGCGACGGGCTGCTGCCGCAGTGGTTCGCCAAGACCCACCCGACCCGCAAGGTGCCGACCAGGGTGACCTGGATCGTCGGTGTCGGCGCGGCGATCCTGGCCGGCGTACTGCCGATCAACACCGTCGCCGAACTCACCAATATCGGCATCCTGATGGCCTTCATCGTGGTGTGCGTGGCGGTGATCGTGTTGCGGCGTACCAGGCCCGACGCGCCACGCTCGTTCCGGCTGCCGTTCATGCCGGTCATCCCGCTGATCGGCATCGGGTTCTCGGCCTACCTGATCTACTCGCTGCCGTGGGAGACGTGGTTGCGGTTCCTGGCCTGGCTGGTCGTGGGTCTGGTCGTCTACTTCGGCTACTCACGCACGCATTCGGTGATGAACCGAACGGCGGCGCAGCCGAGCGAGTAGGCAGGCGACGGGCGGTCTGTGCTGTGATGGGCCGATGAGGTCTGGGCACGAGGTCGAAGCGGCGGACGAGCCAGGGGCGCGTCCGCCGCGGCGGCGCCGCGATCCGGCGAAGACGCGCGAAGCCATCATCGTCGGACTGCTCGCCGCGATCACCGAGGGCGATTTCGCGCCGACGACCCGTGAGATCGCTGCTCGGGCAGGTACTTCCGAGCGCAGCATCTTCGTGCACTTCGCCGACCGCGATGCCCTGCTCGCCGCCGCGACCGAGTATCAGTCCGCCACGGTGGAGGCGTGCCTGGTCAGCCCCGATCCCGGCCTGGCACTCGCCGAACGGATCGCGATCGCGGTGCGGCAGAGCGGCGCGATCTTCGAGCTCCAGCGCACCCCGCGCCTGCCCGGTCTGCAGGAGTCGAGGTCGGTCGCCGCGATCGACGCGCGCATGCGCCGCACCGACGAACGCATCCGCGCCGTCCTCGCCGCGCTGTTCGCCCCCGAACTCACCCGGCCCGACGGCACCCTCGACGACGAGTTGCTCGACCTGATCGACGGCACACTCGCCTGGCCGATGCACCACCATCTGCAGGACCGGCGCGGGCTGTCCGGCGACCAGGCCTCCGCGGCGATCGAGCGGGCGTTGCGGCTGCTACTCGCTCAGCGCTGACTCCGGTCGCACCAGCACCCGCTTGAGGATCTTGCCGGTTTCCCCGCGCGGCAGCGCGTTGAGGAACGTCACATCGCGCGGGACCGAGAAGCGGCTGAGCCGGTTGCGGATGTAGGTGCGCACCATGTCCGAATCCAGGCCCGCCCCTTCGCGTTTCACCACGAACGCGGCCAGCCGCTGACCGAATTCCCGGTCGGGGACGCCGACGACGGCGACCTCGGTGATCTGCGGCAGGTTCGCCAGGGCTTCCTCGACGGGTCGAGGGAAGACGTTCTCGCCGCCGGAGATGATCATCTCGTCGTCGCGGCCCGCCACGAACAACCGGCCCGCGGCGTCGAGATAGCCGAGGTCGCCGGTGTCGAGCATGCCGTCGGCCTCCTCCGGCGGGGCCGCGTTGACGTAGCCGTCGAAGAGCATGTGATTGGCGACGAAGATGTGCCCGGTCGCGCCGACCGGCACCGGACGCAGGTCGGGGCCGAGCACCGCGACGCGGGTGCCCAGCGGCGGACGGCCCGCGGTGGTCGGCGAGACCCGCAGGTCGGCGGGGGTGGCGACGCTGGCCCAGGAGACCTCGGTCGAGCCGTACACGTTGTAGAGCACGTCACCGAAGGTATCGAGGAAGCGCAGCACGGTGGCTCCGGCCAGTGGGGCGCCGCAGCTGACGACGTGCCGCAGGCTCGACAGGTCGAAGCTCGCGCGCACGTCACCCGGCACGTCGAGCAGGCGTTCGACCATGGTCGGGACCACGATCAAGGTGGTGATCCGGTGCTGGGCGATCGCCCGCAGGCAGTCGAGGGCGTCGAAGCCGTCGGTGAGCACCACGGTGGCACGCAGCGCGGTGCTCAGCTGCAATCCGGCCAGGCCCCAGGTGTGGAACAGCGGCGCCGGGATCAGCATGACCTCTTCGACCCGCAGCGGAATCCGCGAGAGCAGCGCGGCGATCGTGCCGAAACCCTTGGCGTGCGGACGGCGGGCACCCTTGGGCGAACCGCTGGTCCCCGAGGTGAGCACGATCAGCCTGCCGGGATGCGCGGGCACCGGAAAGTCGTTGCTTCCCAAGGCGATCAGGCCGTCGACCGTCGTGCGATCCGGGTCCGGCGGCAGGTCGTCGGTGGTGTATCGCGGAACGTCGCTGTGCAGGTAGCGGATCAGCGTTTCCAGCGGCCCGTCGACGAAGACCGCGCTGAGCCGGTGCCGCTGCACGATCTCCTCGATCCGCCGCCCGGACAGTCCGGCATTGAGCAGCGCCACGTCGACGCTGAGTTTGCCCGCGGCGACCATGGTCTCGACCATGCCCGCGTGATTGCGCGACAGCAGGCCGATGGCGTCACCCGCGCGCAGACCCAGCGCGTGCATCGCCCCCGCCAGCGCGGTGGACCTGGTGTCGACCTCGGCGAACGTGCGGGTGCCCCGCCGGTCGATCAGCGCGAGCCGATCCGGCGCGTGCGCCGCGCCCGCGGCATACCCGCCCGCCAGATTGAAGCCCCACTTCGACAGGGAGCGAAGCTGTTTCACCATCGAGATGGGTTCGGGCCGCATCAGCCCGGTGGCCGCGATGCTGCGTGCCACCCCGGCATTGCGCCGGATCATCGAGCGTTCGGCGTTGACCACCACCGAGGATCTGGTGCCCGCGATGACGTCGGCGGTGCGGCGCAGACCCGCCTTCACCCAGTCGGTGACCGTGGAGTTGCCGCGTTCACCGAGCAGCGGGTGCACCCTGGCCGCGGCGAACAGGGTGATGTCGAGCCGCGTGCGCCGCTCGTCGCCGCGCAACCGGACCGAGGCGAAGCTGCCCAGGGCCGGGCTGCGCAATTCGAAACTCTCGTACCAGCGCCCGATCACGAGAACGAACTCGTGCGTCTCGATCCCCGCGGCGGCCGACCCGACGCGCACCTGCCACACCACCGACCCGTCGGGTCGCTCGACCCGTTCGCAACTGCCGATGCCGGTGAACATCCGCGGATAGCTCTGCGGATCCAGCAGCACATCCCACAGTGATTGACGCGCGATCGTGAAATCCGCGGTGACATCGATGACGTCGTTGACCAAACTCCGTGCTCTTCCCGTCGGCCTGTTCGACCAGCTCGGTCGGCGGGCAAATATGGGCGCCGCGGCCGATACCGTGGCGCGGGTCGTCACGCTACCCGTCCGTGCCGCTCCTCGATCAAGAATCAGACAAAACCGGTGGTTTGGGACCGCTTCGGCCGGACTTTGGTTTGCGCGCCACACCTCACGACGTTGCAGATGTGAAACTCCCCAATCGCTTGCACCCCACCCGGGGATGCCGAAGTATTGCTGGCAGTACCGACCCGATCTGCATGAGTCGCCGCGAGAGCGGCGCGACGAGCGAAGAGGTGTGGACATGACAGCGAGCTGGCCAGGTAGTTCGATGAACTCTTTCGATGACATCTTCCAGCGATTCTTCGGCTCAGGAATGTCGGCGAAGCCACCCGTGCAACGCATCGACCTGGGCAGACTCATGACCGACAACGCCAAGTTGCTGATCGGCTCGGCCCGCGAGGCCGCCCAGGAGTGGGGCAATCCCGAGATCACGCCCGAGCATCTGCTCTACGCCGCCACCGAATCCGAACCGGGCCGCAGCATCGTGGCCGAGCTCAGCCTCGACCCCGACCAGGTTGCCGAGCAGATGCAGGAATACCTCGACACCGGTTCGCCCAGCGAAGACGACCTCGCCGACATCACCCTCAGCCCAGGCACCAAGCTGGCGCTGCGCGCCGCCCAACGGCAGGCCGCGCAGTCCGGCAGCAGCTACATCGGCCCCGAGCACGTCCTGCTCGGTATCGCCTCGCTCCCCGACTCCGTGGCGGCCCAGACGCTGATGGCAGGCATCGCCGCCACCCAGAGCGGCAACACGTCCGGCCCCGCGACCACCGGCGCCCCTGCCAAGCGCCGCCAGCAGACCGACACCCCCACCCTGGACGAATACGGCCGCGATCTCACCGCGGAGGCCCGCGAAGGGCTCGTCGACCCGGTCGTCGGGCGGGCGGAGGAGATCGAGCAGACGATCGAGATCCTGTCGCGGCGGCGCAAGAACAATCCCGTGCTGATCGGTGACCCCGGTGTCGGCAAGACGGCGATCGTGGAGGGGCTGGCGCAGCGGATCGTCAACAACGACGTGCCCTCCACCCTCGCCGACCGCCGCGTCATCGCGCTCGACGTCGGCACGCTGGTCGCGGGCAGCAAGTACCGCGGCGAGTTCGAGGAGCGGCTGACCAAGATCCTCGACGAGGTCCGCGCGCACAAGGACGAACTGATCCTCTTCATCGACGAACTGCACACCATCGTCGGCGCCGGTGGCGGCGGCGAGGGCTCGATGGACGCGGGCAACCTGCTCAAGCCCGCGCTCGCCCGCGGTGAACTGCATGTCGTCGGCGCGACCACGATCGACGAGTACCGCAAATACATCGAGAAGGACGCCGCGCTGGAGCGCCGGTTCCAGCCGGTGATGGTGTCGGAGCCCTCGGTGGAGGACACCATCGAGATCCTGCGCGGTCTGGCCGATGTCTACGAGGAGCACCATCAGGTGCGCTACTCCGACGAGGCGCTGATCGCGGCGGCCCAGCTCTCCGATCGCTACATCACCGATCGGTTCATGCCCGACAAGGCGATCGATCTGATCGACCAGGCCGGTGCCAGAGTGCGGCTGCGTTCGGGCACGCCCGATGCGGAGGCGAGGGCCAAGGACGAGGAGATCGCGCGGCTGTACCGGGAGAAGGACGCCGCGGTCGACAACGAGGACTACGAGAAGGCCACCGCGATCAAGGCCGATATCGCGGACAAAGAGGAAGAGCTCGAGGAATCCGGCGTGCGGGCAGGCGAGCCCGAGGTCGGGGTCGTCGACATCGCCGAGGTGATCTCCCGGCAGACCGGTATCCCCGTCGCGGATCTCACCGCCGAGGAGAAGCAGCGCCTGCTCGAGCTCGAGGACGTACTGCACAAGCGGGTGATCGGGCAGGACGAGGCGATCGTCGCGGTCGCCGAGGCGGTGCGCCGCGCCAGGGCCGGACTCAAGGATCCGAACCGGCCGATCGGGTCGTTCCTGTTCCTCGGACCGACCGGTGTCGGCAAGACCGAACTCGCGAAAGCGTTGGCCGAGGCCGTCTTCGGCGACGAGGACCGGCTCATCCGCTTCGACATGAGCGAGTTCCAGGAGAAGCACACGGTTTCCCGCCTCGTCGGCGCTCCGCCCGGATATGTCGGCTACGACGACGCGGCGCAGCTCACCGACAAGGTGCGCAGGCAGCCGTACTCGGTGATCCTGTTCGACGAGGTCGAGAAGGCGCATCCGGATGTGTTCAACGTGCTGTTGCAGTTGCTCGACGACGGCCGGGTCACCGATTCCAAGGGCCGCACCGTCGATTTCAAGAACACGATCGTCATCATGACCTCCAACATCGGCTCGGACCTGATCTTGAAGGCCCCGGAGGGCGATCTGGATGCGATCACGCCGCAGCTGATGGAACGGCTGCAGCAGCATTTCCGGCCGGAGTTCCTCAACCGCATCGACGAGACGGTGGTGTTCCACCGGCTCGACAAGTCGCAGCTGGAACGGATCGTGAACCTGATCCTGGACAAGACCCGGCGCATGCTCGCCGCCCAGGACATCGAGCTCGACATCAGTGAGTCGGCGGTGGATTGGCTGGGCGATCGGGGTTTCCAGCCCGAGTTCGGCGCCCGGCCGTTGCGCCGCACGGTGCAGAAGGAACTCGACAACCGGATCTCGCGGCTGCTGCTCGACGGCGGTCTGGAACCGGGAGCGACGGTGAAAGTCGACACCGCGGACGACGATCTGGTCGTCACCGCGGTCGCACCGACCGGTGGCGCCGGTACCAATGGCGCCGAACCGAAGTCGCACTCGAAGAAGAAGTCGGCGAAGAAGGGCGAGGACAAGAAGCTCGCCTCGTCGAAGAAGTAGGCACCGACGGCGGTGGCCCGGTC
>NZ_JBHXAY010000051.1:0-46769 GCF_042728775.1 Nocardia sp. NPDC060259 | reverse complement strand
GGCCGGGTGGTTCCCCGAACCACCCGGCCTGCGTCGTTCCAGTTGCCTTTGCGCACACCGGCATTCCGGGGTGCCATTGTTTCGGACCCATCCGGGTCCGGCACCGGTCCGAATGTCGGAGGTCATATGTGAGACCAATCCCCAGGATGAAAGGTGATCTATGGCGACGGGGAAACACAGGGCACCGAGCCCGCAGCGACAAAAGGTAGGTTCGGTCGTCGCGGCCGGAGCGGTCCCCCTGGTCATGGCCCTGATCGGCACGGGCACCGCGAATGCCGACCCCACGCAGGCGGCGGTGACCCAGCCCGAGCACCCGGCCGGACCGGTGTTCGACGCGGTGGCGCCCAACACCACTCCGTATGTGGGCCAGCAGATGCCGGAGAATACGCGCAGCTCGCTGCAGTGGTCGCGGACCGGCCCGGAAACGGGTTACCTGTCTCCGGTGGGCACGCTGCACGCGCCGGCCCCGGTCGCGCCGGTGCCGCCGATCCTGCCGCCGCCGGGGCAGTTCCGCTTCGGTGACCAGCTGGTTCCGGTGCCGGACTTCGTTCCGGTCGACACCTCGATCCAGATCAACGACGCCTCGGCCAACACCGAGGCCAATCTCGCGACGTTCCTCGACTCGGTCGGGCTCGAGCGCAGCCGTTCGGACCGGATCGCCTCGTCGACCCTCGGCTCCGCGGCGCGCGGCGCTGCGGTCGGGTCGACCGTGGCCACACCCTTCGCCATGGCGGCGAGCACGGCGGGCGCGGTGGCCGGCCTCGTCACCGGTGTCGTCTTCTTGCCGATCGGCCTGGTCGCGGGCCCGATCCTGGGCGGGATGGCCGCCTACACGGCAGTGTCGGTGCCGTTCACGATCGTCGGCGCCGGAGTCGGCGCCGCGGTGGGTGCGGTGAGCGGTTTCCTCGCTCCGCCGCGAGCGGCGGAGCCGGATTCGATCGCCGACGAAGCGGAGATGGTCAGCGCCTGATCCTCGGGAAACAGCAGTGGGAGCCGGATATCCCTCCGGCTCCCACTGTTCTTTCGTGCGCTACCTGACGGCCGCCGCGACCGGCATGCCGGCACTCAGCCGAGCACTCGTGCGGGTCGCGAGTGAACCGCCGGCGGCAAGCGGCAACCGAACCGCGTCGATGCTTCCCGCCCAGGCGGCTCGATCGTCCGGATAGAGCAGTTCGCTGTCGAGCGCACGCGGCGCACGCAGCCGGTCGTCGGTGGACGCTCCTGCCCCGAGCTCGAGGCGGTGCCGCAGCAACGGGATCTCACCGAGGTCGGCCACCAGGTCACCACGCCATCCGCCGCTGTCCTCCCCGCTGCGCCCCACCTGCACGCGTTCGCGCAGCCGTAGCCGGGCATCGGACGCCAGCTGGACCATGGTCACCGTGTGATGGTGCGCGCCGCCTGCCACGATCGTCGGCTCCGGGTCGAAGTCCAGTTCGGCGCCGGCCCCGATCTCGAAGCGCCAGTGCGCCACCGACAGCGGGGTGCGAGTGCTCGGCAGCGCGATCGTCGCCGCCACCGACCGGACGACCAGCCGCGCACCGGGCAGCACCACGATGCCGATGTCGAGTTCGTCCCCGCCGAGCGGGGTCGCCGCCGTGCCGATCAGATGCACGGTGTCGGCACCGGTGTACCGCCCGGCCAGGCCGCCCACCGCCTCGATGCGGGGCAGCCTGCCCGGTGCGGCGACGATGCTCAGCTCAGTGCGCAACGCCGGTGGCCGCGTCCTGCTCGGCGGCGACCCGCAGCTGTTCGCGCACCCAGGCCAGCACCGGGGTGGCGGCCGGGTCGTCGGTCAGCGATACCAGGGCGGTGGGGCGGCCATCGCGCACCTTGGCCGCGTCGCGTTCCATGACACCGAGATCCGCGCCGACCAGCGGAGCGAGGTCGGTCTTGTTCACCACCAGCAGGTCGGAGAAGGTGACGCCGGGGCCACCCTTGCGCGGCACCTTGTCCCCGCCCGCCACGTCGACGACGAAGATCTGCACGTCGATCAGGCCGGAGGAGAACGTCGCGGTGAGATTGTCGCCCCCGGACTCCACCAGGATCAGATCCAGCGGCGGGTTGGCCGCCACCAGGTCGTCGATCGCGTCGAGGTTGGCGGTGATGTCGTCGCGGATGGCGGTGTGCGGGCAGCCGCCGGTCTGCACGGCGGTGATCCGCTCGTCGGGCAGCACGGCGTGCCTGCGCAGGAAGTCCGCGTCCTCGGTGGTGTAGATGTCGTTGGTCAGCACGGCCAGGGACAGTTCCTCGCGCAGCTGCCTGCACAGGGCGGCGACCAGCGCGGTCTTGCCGGAGCCGACCGGGCCGCCGATGCCGATGCGCAGCGCCTCACCCGGCGCGCGGTGACGCTTGGGGCGGTCGTGGCTGTGATCGTGCGGTTCGCCATCGATCAGATGGGGAGGCATGGGAACTCCTTCTCGTTGGGACGGGGATTCGGTGCGGCTAGGACGCGAACAGCGGCATGTCGCGGTGCAGATGACGTTCGGCGAGCGCGTCCTGCACCGGATCCGACAGTGCGGCCAGACCGGTGGCGGCTTCGGCGGCGATCCGGTCGCACAGCGGCGCGAGCCGCATCGTGCCCGCGGCGATGGCGGCGGGATCGAGGGCGAGCAGGCGCTGGGCGGCGGTGGCCGCGCCGGTGAGCGTCGTGTAGACGACCACGCCCGCGAGCTGTTCGGGGCAGGCCGCGCAGGCGGCGCCGACCATGCCGAACACCGTCGACAGATGCGGCCGGGCCCCGGCGGGAGCCCAATCATGATGCGGCCACAATTGTTTGGCCAGCCGCAGCAGACCGCGGCCCTGGGCGCGCGAGGCGGCGCGGGCGGCAGGCGACGGGGTGCGGGCGTCGGCTTCGAGTTCGGCGCGTTCCGGGGTCAGCGTCGCAGCGCAGACCGCCGCAGCGAGCGAGGCGGCGACGAGCCCTGAGGTCGCGATCCGCCTGCGCAGGTACAGCTCGACAGTCGCGTTGTCGCGCACCAGTCCCGACGACACCGCCTCCTCGACGCCGCCGGAGTGCACGTGCCCGCCGATCGGCAGGCGCGAATCGGCCAGCGCGAGCAATGTCGCCAGGCCGGCCGCACCCTCGTTCCGCATCCGCCGATCCTATGCAACGAACCTGGACATCCGCCCGATGAGGGCGACCGGCGGTCCTCGCTCAGCGGGTGTCGCGCGCCGAGCGCCAGGCCAGCACCGCCATCGCGATCAGCAGCAACGCGCCGCCCGCGGTCGCGACATGCATACCGCTGACGAAGGATTCGCGCGCGGCATCGATCAGGCCGGTGTCGCCGTTCGCGTGGGTGAGTGTCTCACCGAGCGTGTCGCCGAAGTCGCCGCCGGACCGGAAGACGAGTGCGGCGACCGAGCCGAACAGCGCCAGACCGAGCGCATTGCCCAGCTCGAAACTGGTCTCGGAAATACCGACCGCCGAGCCGGCCCGTTCGGCGGGGACGGCCGACACCGCCACATCCGACACGAGCGTGAACGAGATGCCGTAACCGATACCGGCGATCATCGAACCCAGGATGTACCAGACCAAGCCGCCGTCGACACCGACGCCGAGCAGCATCAGATTGCCGACCGCCGACATCACCAGGGCGAGCGTGAACGTCGCCCGCACACCGAGCCCGCGTCCGACCCGCGCGCCACTCATCGAGAACACAAAGACCGCGACCGCCATCGGAATACCCAGCAGCGCGGCCTGCAACGGATCGCGGCCGGTCACCGACTGCAGGTAGATGCTGGTCAGGTAGCTCAGCGCGGCCAGCGACATCATGCCGACCAGGCTCGCCCCGATCGCCACCCGGAACAGCGGCCGGGTGAACAGGCCGAGGTCGAGCAGCGGCTCGTCCAGGTGCCGCTGCCTGCGCACGAACGCCACCAGCACGACGACACCGATCGCGGCGATCCCCAGCGAGGTCAGGTCGAAGCCCTCGGCGGCGATGTGCTTGATCCCGTAGATCACCGGCAGGATGCCGCCGATCGACAGCGCGACGCTGGGCAGATCGAGCGGGCCGAGCGCGGCCGATCGGTGCTCGGGCAGCAGAATCGGCCCGAAGATCAGCAGGATCGCCAGCACCGGGATGTTGATCAGGAACACCGAACCCCACCAGAAGTGGTGCAGCAGCAGTCCGCCGATGATCGGCCCGACGGCCGAGCCACCGGCGAAGAACGCGGTCCAGACGCCGATCGCGGTCGCGCGCTCGCGGGCATCGGGGAACAGGCTCGAGATCAGCGCGAGGCTCGACGGCAGCAGGGTCGCGCCGCCGATGCCCATCAGCACGCGCGCGGCGATGAGGATCGCGGCGGTGGGCGCGAACGCGGCGAGCACGGAGGCGAGGCCGAAGACGGTGGCGCCGACGAGCAGGATGTTGCGCCTGCCGATCCGGTCACCGAGGTTGCCCATGGTGATGAGCAGGCCCGCCAGCATGAAGCCGTAGATGTCGAGGATCCAGAGCTGCTGGGAGGCACTGGGATCCAGGTCGGCCGTGAGGGTCGGCATGGCGAGGAACAGCACCGAGATGTCCATCGACACCAGCAGCACCGACAGCAGCAGCACGCCCAATCCGAGCCATGCGCGGCGTCCACCGGCGACTGCGGTGGGCACCGCCGGTTCCAGCTTCGTCATTCCGACATCCTTCCAGGGGTTTGCGTACACCGTACGCGGGGAACGGGTACAGTGTACGCACGCACGGGCAAAATCGAAAGTGAGTCATGGGATGACTGAAGCGAAACTCACTCGGACCGCGATCGTCGACGCCGCGATCACCCTCGCCGACGCCGACGGATTGGACGCGGTGTCGATGCGCCGCATCGCCGAACGGCTCGAGGTCGGCACCATGTCGCTGTACCGGCACGTGGCGAACAAGGACGAGTTGATCGCGGCCATGACCGACGAGATCGGCGCCCGGCATCCCTACCCGGATCCGACGGGACAGGGCTGGACCTGGCGCGACCGGGTCCGCATCGCCGCGGAGATCGATTGGGACCTCTACCAGCAGCATCCCTGGGTGCTGCTCACCTTCGCCGTCCCCCGCTACAGCTTCGGCCCGCAGGGCCTGACCAGCCTGGCCTGGCTGGTCGAGGGCCTGCGCGCGCTCGACGTCTCGGCCCGCGAGGCCACCACCATGGCGTTCACCGTCTGGAACTACATCTCCGGCGCGAGCCTGCCGGTGGTCGGTGGTGCGCTGCTGGCGGAGAAGCGCACGGCGACCGACGACGCGAACGGCTTGCGCGACCTCCTCGACGGCACACCGTCGTTCCCCGTGCCGCCCGCGCTGGCGGAGCTGAACGGCGCCGGCGTGAGTGAACTCACCTCGGAGGATCTGCTGTTCCTCGGCCTCGACGCCCTCTGCGACGGTTTCGCCGCCCGCGCCGAACGCCGCGCCGGTGCGACGGTCTCGGGGAACGAACGGAACTAGCGCTCGGCCGCGCCTCGGATGGCCGACCTCGGCTCACCTGCTGAGCCGATGACTTGACCTCGAGCACTGTTCAGGTTGAACAGTGGTCCCATGCACGCAATCCGACTGCACGACTTCGGTCCGGCCGGCAATCTCGTCTACGAGTCCGTCCCCGATCCCGAACCAGCGCCCGGCCAGGTGCGCATCGCGGTGGCGGCGAGCGGTGTCCATCTGGTCGACACGGCACTGCGTCGCGGCGAACCCGGTCCCTTCCCCGTCCCCACCCTGCCGACGGTGCCGGGCCGCGAGGTCGCCGGGACCGTCGATCGCGTGGGCGAGGGTGTCGACCCCGGCCTGCTCGGCACCCCGGTGGTCACCCATCTGGGCGCCGCGCCCGGCGGTTACGCGGAATTCGCGACGGCCGACGCCGACCGGCTGCTGACCATCCCGGACGGAGTCTCGGCCGCCACCGCGGTCGCGATGCTCGGAACCGGCCGCACCACCCTGGGCATCGCGCTGTTCACCGATCTCGACGCGGACAGCGTCGCCGTGGTGACCGCGGCGGCGGGCGGCATCGGGACCCTGCTCGTGCAATACGCCCGCGCGGCGGGAGCGACCGTGATCGGTGTGGCAGGCGGCCCGGCGAAGGTGCGCCAGGTGGCGGCGAACGGCGCCGACATCGCGGTCGACTACACCGTCGAGGACTGGCCGGAGAAGGTGCGCGCCCAGCTCGGCGGCAGGGCGGCGACCGTAGTGTTCGACGGCGTCGGTGGGGCGGTCGGGTCCGCCGCGGTCGACCTGCTCGGCCCCGGCGGCACGCATCTGATCTTCGGCTGGTCCGCCGGCACACCGACCGTCGTCGATCCGGCCGCGCTCGCGTCCCGTGGCATCACCTCGCGCTCCGTGCTCGGTCCGCCGATGATCGAACGCGCCGGCGGTGACCTACTCACCCTGTCCCGGCGTGCGCTGACCGCGGCGGCCGAGGGCCTGCTCACCCCGGCGATCACCGAGTTCTCCCTCGCCGAGGCCGCTCTGGCCCACGAGTCTCTCGAAAATCGTTCCACGACAGGAAAAGTCGTTCTGATCCCCTGATCAGGGCGATGCTCTTGCCGTAGACCACGGTATGGCGTGCGGCGTGCGGCAGCGCGGTGGTGAAGACTGAGGGCATGACCGACGCGCAGTCGTCCGCCGATCGTCGTCTCGCCGCCCAGGCCTTGGCGGCGAACGATCCGACCGGATGGTTCGAACCGCTCTACGCCGAGGCAGCGGCGGGCGGCACGGTCGTTCCGTGGGACCGCGCCGAACCCAATCCGCTCCTGGTCGACTGGCTGACCGCCAGATCGATCCCCCAGGGCGCCCGCGGCCTCGTCATCGGCTGCGGGTACGGCACCGACGCCGAATTCATTGCCGCCCAGGGCATTCGAACCACCGCTTTCGACATTTCCCCCACCGCGATCCGCGGTGCCCGAGCCCGCTTCCCACAGTCTCCGGTCACCTACAAGGTCGCCGACCTGCTGCACCCGCCCGCCGCGTGGCTCGGCGCGTTCGACCTGGTGATCGAGTCGATCACGGTCCAATCGCTGCCACCCGAGGTCCGGGAATCCGCTATCACCAGCATCCAACACCTCCTCGCCCCGGACGCCACCCTCCTGGTCATCGCCGATATCGCCACCGCCCCGGCCCTCGGCCCGCCCTGGCCGCTCACCGCCGCCGACATCGACGCCTTCGCCGCCCCCGACCTCATCCCGGTCCGCATCGAACGCCTCCCCCGCCCCGACGCGCCCGGTCGCCACCGCTGGCGCGCCGAACTCCACCGCCCGCCGGCTGCCGACACCCCTGCCTGACCGACTACCTCACCCACACTCCGGATTCCCTACCGCGAAGGTGTGGCACCCGGGCCCGGTACCGCGACCAGCACTCACCGGGGTTGTGCCGCCGCCATGTCGGCAGGCCGCCGCCACGCCGGGAGCTGCAGGTAGGTCGCCGCGCGCAGTACCCACTCCACGGGGCCGTACGGATGCCCGCGCAACCACCACGCACTGATCGCGAGCTGGGCGGCGAAGGTGACCAGCGCGATGGCGACGACACCGAGCGGCGGGACCTTGTCGGCCAGGGCGAACCCGTAGCCGGTGTAGACGACCATGAGCACGATCGACTGGCCGATGTAGTTCGAGGCCGCCATCCGGCCCGCCGGGGCGAGCAGAGCGGCGAAGCGGCCGGTGCGGGCCGACTGGGCGAGCCGGACGACGACAGCGACGTAGGCGAAGGTCATGGCCGGGGCGACGAGGTACTGCAGGCCGTGGATCAGGGCAGGCGCGTTCCACCAGTTCATGATGTCGGCGAAGGTCAGCGCGGAGATCGGCAGGCCGAGCCCGAAACCGAGGACCATCGCACGGGTGGACCAGCGGCGCTGGATGTCTCGATCCTCGAACAGGTTCCGCTTGCCCGCCGCCATGCCGAGCAGGAACATGGCCAGGCTGGGGATGCCCTGACCGAACCAGATCAGCAGCAGGAACACCGGCGCGATGGACGTCTGCGCGGCGAACGTGCTCGCGAAGCTGCCCGTGTAGTCGGCGGACAGTTTCGGCAGGTCGAGGAACTCGCCCAGCGCCAGAATGCTCGTCTCACCCGGCAGGAAGCTCCACACCGACCACACCAGGTACAGCACGACGGCGGTGATCACCGCGGTGCGCGGCCGCAGCTTGCGCAGCAGGATCAGGTGCAGGCACAGGAACGCGTACAGGGTGAGGATGTCGCCGATCCACAGCAGATACACGTGCACGAGCCCGATCGCCATCAGCGCGGCACAGCGGCGCAGCAACCGCCGGGCCGGTGCGGCGCCCGCCCGCTGCGCGGCCGCGATCTGGAGGGTGAACGAGTATCCGAACAGGAACGCGAACAGCAGGTAGAACCGTCCGGTGAACAGCGCGTCGACCGTGGCGCGCACCAGGTGGTCGACGGTGCCGTCGAACAGCGGCACCGGCTTTTCCTTGGTACCGACCGCCGACCACAGGGTCGTCGCCACGATCACGTTGGTGATCAGGATCCCGAACAGGGCGAACCCGCGCAGGATGTCGACCTCGGCGATCCGCCGACCGGAAGCCGCTGCGGGCGAACGTGTTCCGAGTGCCTCTGCCATGGGGTGAGCGTAGGCCTACCGGCAGGTCGACTTCGTCCGCCGCGCGGGCGATTTCCGGACGACACCGCCGCCCACGCTCATCAACCCTGCGGCGTATTGACTTCCCGTCCCCGCGCTGCCTCGGCGCCTGCCACCTAGACTTCGGGCGTGTCCCACCCCACCCCTGATGTGCCCGCCGCCGTCGAATCCCTGCATGCCGACCTGGCGCGGTGGCTGGGCACGGCCGCCCCCGACGAGGTCTTCGACCGCTTCGCCGCCGCCCAGCATCCGGCATTCACCATGGTCACCACCGCGGGCGAGGTGGTCGCCAGGGATGACCTGCTGACCGGCCTGCGCGCGGCCCACAACGCGCAACCTGGCCTGACGATAGAGATCACCGACATCGAGACCGTCCTCGACGACGGCACCACGGTGGTGATCCGCTTCCTCGAACGCCACCTCGTCGGCGGCATCGTCACCGCCCGCCGGGTCACCGCCGTCCTCGTCACCGACGGCCAAGGCGGACTGCGCTGGCGCACGGTCCACGAGACGCCCCTGGCCTGACCGGCCCGGCTCGGCCGCGGTGCCACAATGGGACAAGGCTCGTGCAGAACTCGCAACCACCACGGAGGCGGACATGCAGGCAGTTGTCATCGACCGGTTCGGCGAACCGAAGGACGTGCTCACCGCGCAAGAGGTGCCGCCGCCCGCGCCGGGGCCGGGTGAGGTGCGGATCGCGATGACGCTGTCACCGATCCACAACCATGATCTCGCCATCATCCGCGGCGTCTACGGCTACCGGCCCCCGCTGCCCGCGATCCCCGGCACCGAGGCGGTCGGCGTCGTCGACGCGGTCGGGCCGGGCGCCGGGATCCAGGTCGGGCAGCGGGTCGCCGTCGCGGGCGCCCGCGCGACGTGGGCGGAGTACTTCCTCGCCCGTGCCGAGCAGGTGGTCCCGATGCCGCCGACGGTGTCCGACGAGACCGCCTGCCAGCTGCTGGCCATGCCACTCAGTTCGCTGATGCTGCTCGACGATCTGCGGGTGCAGCCGGGACAGTGGATCACGGTGAACGCCGCCAACGGCGCGGTCGGCCGCCTGGTGAATCTGTTCGCGCAGCAACGGGGCGTGCACGTGCTGAGCCTGGTTCGCGGCCCCGGCTCGGTGCGGGCGATGGAGCAGATCGGCTACGGGCCGGTGATCGACACCGAGGTCGAGGGCTGGGCGGCCAGGGCGGCCTCGGTCACCAACGGCGAGCCGATCGTGCGGGCCGTCGACCAGGTCAGCGGGCAGGCGGCGGGCGCACTGATGTCGCTGCTCGCCCCGCGCGGCGAACTGGTCTCCTTCGGTGCGCTGTCGGGTCAGCCGCTGATCATCGACACCGGCGCCGTCATCTTCAAACAGGCTGTGGTCAAAGGCTTCTGGGGGCAGCAGCGCAGCGCCGAGATCGACCACGCCGACTATGTCCGCCTCGTGCACGAACTCGTCGGCCGCGCCGCCGACGGCACGCTCCGCCTGGAGGTGCAGGCGGAGTTCCCGCTCGACGGCGCCGCCGACGCGGCCGTCCTGTCGGAAACCCCCGGTCGCAACGGCAAGGTGGTGTTGCGCGCCGGCGCGCGGTGACACCGCCATACACAAGTCCGATCCGACGATCGAAGCCCACGGCGAGCGCACGCCGTGGGCTTCGCCCGTTGTTACGGTCCGACTGTCCGGCTGGCGGATTTCGAGCTGACGAGGGTGAGATGACGCGCGACGACACCGTGCCGCGGAAGAAGACGATCAGCAACCCCTACATCCACCGGCTGCAGCGCAGGCACTTCCTGCTGTTCGATGTCGCGCCGATCGCCGGAACCGTTGCCGCACTGGGTTTCCTGTTCGTGCGGCCGTTCGGTGTCGTCGAGTTCGCGCTGCTGTTCGGCATGTGGCTGGCGACCGGACTCGGCATCACGGTCGGCTATCACCGGCTGTTCACCCACCGCACCTTCCACACGACCACCGCGGTCGCCGCCGTGCTGGCGGTGCTGGGGTCGATGGCGGGTCAGGGGCCGGTGGTGTCGTGGGTGGCGTTGCATCGGCGGCATCACGAGTACAGCGATCGAGCGGGAGATCCGCACTCCCCCAACCTCTCCGGTGACGGCGTGCGCGGCGTGCTGCGCGGGCTGGCACATTCGCATTTCCTGTGGATGCGCCACCACGAGTACCCGAATGTCGTCCACTACGCACCCGACCTGATCAAGGATCGCTCGCTGATGCGGGTCACCCGGTTGTACTACTGGTGGGTGGGTCTCGGCCTGCTGATCCCGACCGTGCTGGGTGGACTGCTCACCCTGAGCTGGACGGGCGCCGTCAGCGGGCTGCTGTGGGGTGGGTTCGTGCGGATCTTCCTGCTCGAGCACATCGTCTGGGCGATCAACTCGTTCCTGCACAGGGTCGGCACCCGCCCGTACCGGTCCAGGGAGAACAGCCGCAACGGCGGTGTGTTCGCGCTGATCACCCTCGGTGAGTCCTGGCACAACAACCATCACGCCTTTCCCGAGTCACCGTCGTTCGGATTGCACTGGTACCGGCTCGATCCCGGCTACTGGCTGATCTGGACGCTCGAAACCTTCGGTCTGGCCTGGGATCTCAAGATCCCGTCGGCCGACCGGCTGGCCGCCAAACGCGCATAGGAGCTGACATGGACACCAGCAGAGAAGCCATTGTCACGTGGTGCCAGGAGTATCTCGGGCAACTGCTCGAGGTACCGGCGGCCTCGATCGACCCGCTCGCCGACTTCGACCGTCTCGGTGTCGATTCCGCGCTGGCGGTCGCCCTGCTCATCGAGGTGGAGGAGCGGTTCGGCGTGGATCTGTCGCCCGACGATCTCTACGAGAACCCGACGCTCGACGCGGTCGCGGGTCATCTGCACGAGCAGCTGACCGCCCCCGCCACGCACTCGTGACCGAGGTGGCCGACACCGCCCGCGCCGAGGCGGCGGCCGCGGCGATCCGGCACCACTACGACATCGGCAACGACTTCTACCGCCTGTGGCTCGACGAGTCGCTCAGCTACTCGTGCGCCATGCCCGAATGCCCGAGTGACACACTCGAATCGGCGCAGGAACGCAAGCTCCGGCATCACCTGAGCGCGGTCGGCGCCGATCAGGCGGAGTCGGTGCTCGACATCGGCTGCGGGTGGGGTGCGGTCCTGGCGCGGGGCAGCAGGGAGCACGGCGTTCCGCATCTGGTCGGCTTGACGCTCAGCGACGAGCAGGCAGCTCATGTGCGTGCGTTGGCGTTGCCCGGTGTCGAGGTCCGCGCCCAGAGCTGGGTGCACTTCGAACCCGGTTCCCGGTTCGACGGCATCATCTCGATCGGCGCGTTCGAGCATTTCGCGCGACCCGACGACCCGCCTGCCGCGAAGATCGCGGTCTACCGGGAGTTCTTCACCCGCTGCCGGGACTGGCTGACCACCGACGGCACCTTGTCGCTGCAGACGATCGCCTACGGCAATATGCGCCGCGACCAGGCCAGCGCGTTCATGCAGCAGGAGATCTTCCCCGACGCCGATCTGCCGACGCTCGCCGAGATCACCGCGGCCGCCGACGGCCTGTTCGAGATCGCCACGCTCACCGACGACCGGCTCGACTACGCCTGGACCTGCGAACAGTGGGCGCGACGGCTGCGCGAGCACCGGGCCGAGGCGGTCGAATTGGTCGGCGCGGAGACCGTCGCCCGGTACGAGCGCTATCTGAAGTTGTCGGCGCTCGGGTTCCGGATGGGCAAGCTGGGACTGCTGCGGATCGTCGCCCGGCCGTACCCCGACGCCTTCTTCCGGAGTCGGCGATGACGCTCTCGCAGGCCCGGTTCAACCCGTTCAGCACCGAGTTCCGCCGCGACCCCTACCCCGTGTACCGCGCGCTGCGGGAAACCAGGCCGGTGCACAAGACACTCGGCATGTGGGTGCTGACCCGTCATCCGGACGCGCGCGCTGTCCTGCACGACAAGTCGTTCAGCGCGGGCCTGATCCCGAAGCTGGTCACCGAGCAGGCGCGCAGGCTCGGTCAGCCGGAGGTGGCGCGGATCGACCGGCTCGGCCGCGCCTCGCTGGTGTTCACCGACAATCCCGAGCACGCGCGGCTGCGCGGATTGGTGAACAAGGTGTTCACCGCGCGCACGATCGCGGCGCTCGAACCTGTGGTCGCCGCGGTCGCCGAACGGCTGCTGCGTCCGGCGGTCGCGGCGGGCGGCGTCGACGCGGTCGCCGACCTGGCCGCGCCGCTCCCGGTGGCGGTGCTGTGCGAGTGGATGGCGCTGCCGACGGCCCTGCACGCCTGGGTCGGCGGCTGGACCAACGACATCCGTTTCCTCCTCGAACCCGGACTCATGAAGGCAGCGGATCTGGCGCGGGTGCGCACGGTGGTCGAGCTGTTCGCCGACGCGCTGGCGGAGGTGCTCGCCGAACGCCGCGCCCGGCCTGGTGACGATCTGATCAGCCGGTTGCTCGCCGCGCGCACCGCAGGCGGCGACCACCTCACCGACGAGGAACTGATCTTCGTCTGCATCATGTGTTTCGTCGCGGGCACCGAGACCACCAAGTCGCTGATCGGCACCGCGACGCTGGCCCTGCTGCGGCACCCGGATCAGGCCGCCATGGTGCGCCGGTCCCCCGAACGGCTCGGCGCGGCCGTCACAGAGGCCTTGCGCTACGACACGCCGCTGCAGTTGACCAAGCGGCAGGCGACCCGGGACGTGGTGATCGGCGGGGAGACGATCCGCGCGGGCGATCACGTCCTGGTGTGCTTGGGCGCGGCGAACCGGGACCCCGAGGTCTTCGCTCGTCCCGACGAATTCGACATCACCCGCACCCCCGGCGCGCACCTCGCCTTCGGGCACGGCATGCACGGCTGCCTCGGCGGCGCGCTGGCCGAGCTGCAGACCCGCATCGCACTGGACGCCTTGCTCCGCAGGCATCCGCGGCTCACCACGCCGAGCGCCGGATTCCGCTGGCAGGAGCACAGTTTCCTGCTCCGCGGTCTCGACAGTCTCCCGATGTCGTTCGGGGCGAGCAGATGACCCGGCCCGTCACGTTGCTGCCCGATGTCCTGCGCGAGCGCGCCCACACCGATCCGGACCGGGTCGCCTACCGCTTCCTCGACGACACCGGCGCCGAGGCCGACCGGCTCACCTACGCTGCCTTGCACGCGCGAGCGTCCGCCGTCGCGGCGCAGTTGCGTTCGGTGTGTAAGCCGGGCGAGCGCGCGCTGCTGGTCTTCCCGCCGGGGCTGGATTTCCTCGCCGCGTACTTCGGCTGCCTGTACGCGCGGGTGATCGCGGTTCCGGTGAATCCGCCGCGCCGTGACCACGTCCCGCACGCCACCCGATCGATCGGGCAGGACTGCGCGCCCGCGGCGGTCCTCACCGTCAGCGCGACACTGCACCCGCTGCGCACCACGCTGGGACCGCTACTGCCGCAAGCACACTGGGTCACGGTGGATACCGTCGGCCGTGCCGAGTTCGCCGCCGAGCCACTCGAGCCTGACGCGGTGGCTTTCCTGCAATACACCTCCGGCTCCACGTCCACGCCGAAGGGAGTCATGGTCTCGCACCGCAATCTCGCCGCGAATCAGGAGATGATCCGGCAGGCGTTCGGGCACGACAGTGGATCCACTGTGGTCGGCTGGGCGCCGCTGTTCCACGATCAGGGACTGATCGGCAATGTGCTGCAACCACTCTGGGTGGGCGCGACCGGCGTGCTGATGTCGCCCGCCACCTTCGTGCGGCGGCCGCTGCTGTGGTTGTCGGCGATCAGCGAGTACCGCGCGCATTCCAGCGGTGGACCGAACTTCGCCTTCGACGCCTGCGTCGCCAGGGCCGCCGTCGAACCGCTGCCCGACCTCGATCTCACCAGCTGGCAGGTCGCGTTCAACGGCGCGGAGCCGATCCGCCCGAACACCCTGGCCCGGTTCACCGAAACCTTCGCCCCACACGGATTCCGGGCCACATCGCTGTATCCGTGCTACGGACTCGCCGAGGCGACGCTGCTGGTCACGGGCAGCGACAAGGGTCGCGGGCCGCGCACCCTGACGGTCGACACCGAGGCGCTCGGCGCGGGCCGCTACCTGCCCGCCCGGCCCGGCAAGGCACGCACGCTGGTGAGTTCGGGCCGGGTGCTGACCGGTGAACGGCTGCGGATCGTCGACACCGCCACGCTGCGGCCGTGCCCGCCCGGCCGCACCGGGGAGATCTGGGTGGCCGGTGACCATGTGGCGCAGGGGTATTGGCAGCGACCCGAGGCGACCGAGGAACTGTTGCGAGCGCGCACGGCCGACGATCCGCGCACCGCGTGGCTGCGCACCGGCGATGTCGGGCTGCTGGTGGACGGCGAACTGTATGTCGTCGGCCGCACCAAGGACATGGTGATCATCCGTGGCCGCAACCACTACCCGCACGACATCGAGGACACCGTGCAATCCGCACACCCCGCGCTCCGGCATGGGAGTTCGGCGGCCTTCGCCTATCCCGGCGACGCGGGCGAGCGCCTCGTCGTCGTGCAAGAGCTGCGCCGAGACCGGCTCGACGCCGACCCCGCCGAGGTGATCGGCGCCATCAGAGCCGCGGTGATCCGCGAACACGAACTCGCCGTCGGCGACCTGGTGCTGACGCTGCCGGACCAGCTGGCCAAGACGAGCAGTGGCAAGATCATGCGATCAGCCGCCCGCGCGCGGTACGCGGCGGCAGGATTCGCGGCATGGCCGCACACCCCCGAACAGAGGAGCCGGACCCGATGACGACGCAGGCCCCGAACCCCGATTTCGCCCAGGTGGTCCCCGCCGCGGTGCTGTCCATGCCCGCCGCCGCCCACCTGGGCTTCCACTTCGGCCGGATCGAACCCGGCGAGGTCGAGATCGTCCAACCCCACCGCCCCGAACTCACCCAGCACGACGGCTACTTCCAGGGTGGCGTCCTCGGCTCACTCGCCGACTTCGCCGCCGGCTCGGCCGCGGGCACCCTGCTGCCGATCGGCTGGGTCAACATGACCATCGATTACACGGTGAAGATCCTCGCACCTGCCAAGGGCGCTACGGTGATCGCGCGCGGCCGGGTGATCAAGCCCGGCGCGCTGCTCACCATCGCCGCCGCCGACGTGTTCTCCGTCGACGACACCGGCGAAACCCTCTGTGCGACAGCCCTGGTCACGATGCGCAACGTCCGCATCGCCACACCGTGAGGTCGCGATCTCGATGCCTGCCCCGAGGCACCTCGGCTGTCGACGCCGCCTGATGGTCCTCGCGTCGCCGTGCAGCGCTTCGAATCATCGTGGCCGGTCGACAGCCACGGCCGAGTAGGGAGTGGTCGGGGTGGGGGCCGTGCCGAAGCGGGCGTTCGGGAGGTACAGGCGGTCACCGTAGGCGGCGATGGTGGCCGGAACGTCGAAGCGCGGGTCGGTGATTCGGCGGTCGAGTGTGCCGACGGTGCCCGCGGGGTCGAGGGTGATCATCGCGATCGCGTTGCGGCGGTTCTGGACTGCGAACAGGGTGGTGTCCTGGAGGAGCAATCCGTCACCGTCGGTGAGCGATTCGCCGCCGAGATCGACTCGGCGCGCGAGGCCGGTGGTCGGGTCGACCCGGAACAGCTGACCGGTGACCGACTGGACGATCAGGAGTCCGGTGCCGTCCGGGGTGCGGACGATGCCGTTGGCGTTGAAAGCTCCTGGGACGTAGTCGATGTCGCCGGTGAGGGGGATTCGGACCACCGCGTCGGGTGGTGGGAGCGCACCGTCGGGACCGATCGGCAGGTGGTACAGGACGGGGGCGAACGAGTCGGTGACCCACGCGCCCTCCGGGGTGAGGACCATGTCGTTGACGAATGTCTGTGGTCCGGTGGCGAAGTGGTAGGTCGCCAGTACCGCGCCGGTCCAGGCGTCGACGACGCGGAAGTCGCCGCCGGTGCCGCCCGCGACGAACAGCCGGCCGCGGTCGTCCAGTCGCAGGCCCAGTGCCTGGGTGCCGGGGCCACGGGTCAGCAGGTCGCCGTGCCCGGTCACCAGGTTCGCTCGGTAGATGGAACCGTCTGCCATGGAGCCGAAATAGGCGATCGGGAGCGATCCGATCGCGACGCCCTCCGCCTGGAACCCGGCGGGCAGCGCGATAGTGGTGGGGAACAGTGGGTCTTCTGCGGCCGCCCGGTGCGATGGCATCAGCACGGTAGCGGCGACACCGACCAGCGCGGCCGCGGTCGCGAGAACTCGCTTCATCTCATCCTTCTCTCTGGGCACGGTGCGCGCGAGCCTGCCGCCGCGGCCCGCATCGGTGGAAACCGGCTGAGCCACTGATATTTTCATGGACTCCATCTCACCCCGCGCCGATCGATGAATCCAACACATGTTTGTCACCGCACCGATCGTGATTCACGATGGATCCATGGAGCTCCAGCAGATGCGGTATGTCCTCGCCGTCGCCGAGACGAACAGCTTCACCCGGGCCGCCGAACGCTGCCTGGTCGTGCAGTCCGCGCTGAGCCACCAGATCGCCCGGCTGGAACGGGAATTGGGCGCGAAGCTGTTCGAGCGCACGAGCCGACGGGTGCGGCTCACCGCGGCGGGGGTGGCCTTCCTGCCCGCTGCCCGCCAATGCCTCGACGCGGCCGAGCGGGCGGCGGCGGAGGTCGCGGCCGCCGTCGGCGAGGTGCGGGGCAGGCTCGCTGTCGGCCTGATCCCGACGGTCGCCGCCGTCGACCTGCCCGCCGCGCTGCGCGATTTCCGCGCGCGGTATCCGCACGTGCGGATCAGCCTGCGGGTGGGTGCCAGTGAGGACCTCGCCGACCAGGTCGAGCAGGGCTTGCTCGATGTCGCCTTCCTCGGCCTGCCGACCACCGTGCGACCGCGCGGCGTCGCGGTCCACGAACTCGCCCGCGACAGACTCGTCGCGGTGGTCGCACCGAACCATCCACTCGCGACCGAGCCGGCGGTCGACCTGCGCAGGCTCTCGACCGAGGTCTTCGTCGACCTGCCCGCGGGCACGGCGGGACGGATCCAATCGGATCTCGCGTTCGCCGCGGCGGGCCTGACCCGCGACGTCGCCTTCGAAGTGACGACCGCGGACTACATCGCCCGCCTCGTCGGGCAAGACCTGTGCGTGGCCATGATGCCCGCCGCCCACGCGCCGCAGCTCACCGGCGTGCGCACCGTCGAGGTCACCGACGCGCCGACCCGCATCGAGTACATCGTGTGGAACCGCACCGACCGCAGCCCGGCGGCGACGGCTTTCCTCGCGGCCCTGGATATCCCGGCAGATCAGCACTGACAGCCCCGCCGGTGGAACCGACGGGGCTGTAGCGAACACGGATCAGGCCGGGGTGACCGCGACCTGCAACGATTCCAGACCGCGGATGACGACATTCGGCTTGAACGGCGGGTTCTCCGACCGCAATTCGAACGTGCCGACCTTGCGCAGCAGCACGTCGAGCAGGATCTCCATCTCCAGCAGCGCCAGCGGGGCGCCGAGGCAGTAATGGATGCCGAGGCTGAACCCGAGGTGCTTCTTGGCCGGGTTCATCGGATCGGAGTACCGGGTCAGGTCGACCCGGTCGGGATCGGGGTAGGCAGCCGGATCGTGGTTGGCCGAGTTGATCAGCACCACAACGCCTTCGCCTTTCTCGAACTCGTGCCCGGCGACGGTGATCGGGCGGGTCGCGGCGCGCGTGGTGATCTGCACCGACGGGTCGAGCCGCAGCAGTTCGTCGGGGGCGACGGCGAGCAGTTCGGGACGGTCGCGCAGCAGCTGGACCTGGTCGGGGTTGCGCAGCAGGCGCAACATGCCGGTGCCGATCAGGTTGGCCGTGGTCTCGTGGCCCGCCACGAAGGTCGTGATGCAGGTCGCGAGGAGTTCCTGCTCGGTGAGCACATCGCCGCGGTCCTCGACCTGGGACAGCACGCTGAGCAGGTCGTCGCGCGGGGTGACGCGCCGTTCGTTGAGCAGTTCGCGGAAGTAGCCCATGAATCCGCGCGAGGCGGCGCTGCGGGCGCTCAGGCATTCCTCGGGCAGCGTGTAGTCGTGGTCGAAGCCGCGGGCCAGGTCCTGGGACCACCGGTGGACCTGGTCGTAGGCGTCCTCGGGCACACCGATGAGTTCGCAGGCGATGATCAGCGGCAGCGGGTAGGCGATCATCTCGACGAGGTCGAATTCGCCCGCGGCCAAAGCGTCGTCGACGAGTTGCTCGCACAGCTGCTCGATCCGCGGGCGCAGCCGGGTCACCATGCGCGGGGTGAACCCCTTGGTGACGAGGTTGCGCAGGCGGGTGTGGTCCGGCGGCTCCATCCACAGGAACGAGGTGGGCAGTTCCTCGGCCGCGTTCTCCGGCGACACCGTCGGGTGCATCATCGCCGCTTCTTCGGCGTGGCTCCACGCGGTGGTGGACAGCACCGCGGCGCAGTCCTCGTACCGGGTCAGCACATGGTGGCCGAGCGGGGTCTGGTGGATGGGACCCGCTTCGCGCAGCACGCGGGCGGGGGCATACGGATCGGCGCGGCCGTCCGGCCCGAACAGCTGGACCAGTGCGGTCTGGACTGCCTGGGCATCGATCGGGGAAGTCGTGGAGGTCATGGGTGGGTCTCCTGTGTTCTCCGGTGGGTGGGTCAGGAAAGGAGGATTCGGCGCAGCGTGCCCGGCGCGGTGAGCGCGGCGGGCGGGTCGACCAGGTGGGCGACCCGCAGGAAGGTCCTGGCCACGCGGGGGTCGTGGTGGGCGACACTGTGCACCCGGGTGACGAAGACAGTGGTGAGCCGGGTCCGCAGCGTGCGCTTGCCCTCGACGCCGGGGTGGCGCAGGTCCGATCCGGCGGCCAGCTGCCAGGCCACCGCGAGCGCGTCGGCGGCGGCCGCGTAGTAGCGCGCGGGTAGATCGGCCGCTCCCGCGCTCAGGCATTCCCGCAGCGCTGCGGCCTGCAAGGCGGCGACTGTCATGCCCTGGGCATAGAGGGGATTGAAGGCGCACAGCGCGTCACCGAGCACGAGCAGCCCGCTCGGCGGCGAGCTCTGGCGGTCGAAGCGGCGCCGCACCGCGGTCCGGAAGCGGTAGGGCACCGCGTCGCCGAGCGGCTCGGAATCCACGATGATGGCGTGGATGTCGGGGGCCGACAGCGACGCGGCGTAGTCGCGGAAGCCCTGGTCGTCGACCGGCGGATGATCACCGAGCATCCCGGCGAGGGTGACATGCCACCGGTCACCCTCCACCCGGACCGCGCCACCACCGCGCCCGTTGGCGCCGGTCGAGACGATCACCGAGGCCTGCCCGCCGAGCTGACCCGGCTGGTGCCGGAAGAACCGTGACGTGTAGCCGAGATCGACGTCGAGTCGCTCTTCCTCGGGGGTCTCGGCGCCGATCTCGGTGAGCCACTGCGTGATCCGTGAGCCGCGACCGCCCGCGTCGACGATCAGGTCGGCGCCGAGCGTCTGCGTGCCTGCCGGACCGAGCACCGTCACCGCGCGGACCCGCTGCGCGTCACCGACCAGGCCCTGCACTGTCGTGCGGGTCAGCAACTCGATACCGCGCAAGCGCAGCGTGCGCCTGCGCAATACCGTCTCGAGCAGCGACCGCGTCGCGATCACCGAGGTCAGACCCGTCGAGCCGGCCGCGAGCCGGGAACCGCCCACATACCACCGGGTGCCGATCAGCACTTCGGCGACGGTCGCGCCGTCCGACACCGCCTGTTCGGTGAAGCCCGGATACAGCTCCTCCATGATCCGGCGGCCGCGATCGAGCAGGCCGTGCAGATGCCAGGCCTGCGGAACACCGCGACGCACAGTCTCTTTCGCGTCCAGCTCGTCGCGCTCCACGACGGTGACCCGTTCGAAGGTGTCGGCGAGTACCCGCGCGGCCAGCAGCCCGGCGACCCCGGCGCCGATGACGATCGCGTGCCCGCCTGGCGCGGTCACAGTGTCACCGGAAGGTGCCGGATGCCGCGGTGGATCAGGCTGGGGCGGTATTCGATCGGCTCGTCGGCCAGTGCCAGGTCGGGTGCGCGGTCCAGCAGGGTGCGGATGGCCGCCTCCGCCTCGATCCGGGCCAGCGGCGCGCCGACACAGTAGTGGATGCCGAGGCTGAACCCGAGATGCTTACGCGGGGGCCGGTTTCCGGTGAAACGGGTGATGTCGAAGGTGTCGGCGTCGCGGTAGACCCGCTCGTCGCGATTGGCCGAGCCGGTGAGGACGACGACGCCGTCGCCGCGGCGGAAGGTGTGCGCACCGACCTGGGTGTCGTCGAGCGCGACCCGGATCGTGAACTGGGTCGGCGCGTCGTAGCGCAGCATCTCGTCGATCGCGGGCCCGATCAGTTCGGGGTGGGTGCGCAGCAGCGCCAGCTGGCCGGGGTGGCGCAGCAGGGCGAGCAGCCCGTTGCCGATCAGGTTGATCGAGGTCTCCATACCGGCGACGAGCAGCAGCAGCGACATCCCGATCACCTCGGGTTCGGTGAGGAAATCACCGTCCACGCTGGCCGCGACCAGTTCGCTGAGCAGGTCGGCGCCCGGCTGCTGCTTCTTCTCGCCGATGAGCCGCGCGAAGTGCCCCATGCAGGCGATGGCGGCGTCGGTGCGGGCGCTGATGTCGTCGGGACCGAGCAGCGAGTCCGGGTCGCTGCCCCGCGCGATCGCCAATTGCCAGGCGCGGAAGCTGTTTCCGTCGGCCGCGTCGGCGCCGAGCAGGCGCACCGCGACCATCGCGACGGCCAGCGGCACCGCCAGATCCTCGAGCACGTCGAGTTCACCGCGCTCCAGGGCCGCGTCGACCAGTCCGTCGACCACCGTGCCCGCGACCGGCGCCATCTCGCCGATCAGCTTGGGGGTGAACGCTTTCGCCACCAGCTTGCGGTAGCGGCCGTGCTCGGGCGGGTCCATCCGGACGAAGGAACCGGGGATGGCGGCGGTGGTGTCGCGGAACGGGCTGATGCCCGCCGAATAGCCGTGGCCCCACTCGTTTCCGGTGAGGACCGCGGCGCATTCCTCGTAGCGGGTCACCAGCGTCACCGGGACGTCGCCGAGTGCGTAGGGGAACAGCGGTGTCGCCTCGCGGACGCGATGGTAGGCGGGGTACGGGTCGGCGCGGTGGTCGGGCGCGAACGCGTCGAAGGTGAGGTCGGCGGGGACAGCGGTACTCATCGGCCCTCCAGGCTGATTCGCAGTTCGGACATGCCGCGCACGACCACGTTCGGGCGATACGGCGGTTCGGCGAGCAGATGCATCCGCTCGACACGGGTGGCGACGGCCCGCAGCACCGTCTGCATCTCCAGGCGGGCCAGCGGCGCGCCGAGGCAGTAGTGCAGACCGAGCCCGAACGACAGGTGCCGCTCGGGTCGCCGGCCCGGCAGGTAACGGCCGAGGTCGAAACGGTCGGCGTCCGGGAAGGCCTCGGGGTCGCGGGCGGCCGAGCCGATCAGCACGATCACCGCGTCGCCGGGGACGAAAGTCTTTCCGGCGAGCTCGATCTCGTGGCGGGCGGTGCGGGTGGTCAGGTGCACGGGGGGGTCGTAGCGCAGCACTTCGTCGACCGCGGGGCCACACAGCGCCGGGTCCTCACGCAGCAGCTGGAACTGGCCGGGGTGGCGGATCAGCGCCAGCAGTCCGTTGCCGATGAGGTTGACCGTGGTCTCGTGTCCGGCCACGACCAGGATCAGCAGGGTGCCGATGAGTTCGGTTCTGGTCAGCCGCACGCCGGCGTCCTCGGCCTGCACCAGCGCGGTGATCAGGTCCGCGCGCGGGTCGCGGCGGCGCTGGGCGATGAGGTCGCCGAAGAAGTCGGTGAACGCGTGCACGGCGGTGGTGCGCGCGGCCAGTTCCGCCGGGCTGAGCAGGGTGTCCGGGTCGAGGCCGCGGGCGATGTGCGCCGAGATCTCGCGGACGTGGGCGTGGGATTCGGCGGGGACGCCGAGCAGTTCGCAGATCAGCGTCAACGGCACGGGGTAGGCCAGCGCCTCCAGAACATCGGTCTCGCCGTCGGCCAGCATCGCCGTGAGCAGTCCGTCGACCAGCTGCTCGGCCCGCTCGTGCAGTCCGGCCACGGTGCGCGCGGTGAACGCCTTGCCGACCAGGCCACGCAGCCGGGTGTGGTCCGGCGGCTCCATCCAGAGGAAGGAACCGGGCAGTTCGACCTCGCTGTCACCGTGCAGCAGCTCCGGCTCCTCCGCGTGGCTCCAGCGCGGGTCGCTCAGGATCGCCTGAGCTTCGGCGTGCCGCGGCACCAGGTGGGTGTCGCGAGGGCCAGGGACGAACGGACCGGCCGCGCGCAGGGTCGCATAGCTCGGATACGGGTCGTGGCGGCAGTGCGGTGCGACGCTCTCCAGCACCGCGATCTGCACCGGGGTCGGGTCGTCGACCGCGACATGATCGGAAGTCACCGGCAGCTCCTGGGCGATATCGGTGCGGGGATTTCGCCGCTCATCGTCACCGCCGACGCGCCGCGAATTCGTGCAGTATTGCCTGCTCCGATCGGGCGATAGCCGAATATCTTTATCGGGCAGCGCAATTGGACGATCGACTGTGATTATCGGCGCGCGTATTTCGGAATTCGTTCAGCGCGATTTCATATGGCACTGTTGTCGTTTCGGTCATGAATTCCTCGCGTCCGAGCGACACGCTCACCACGCTGCTGGCCGGTGTCGCCGCCGCGCATCCGCAGGTGCCCGCGACATTCTGGTCGGTGTCGGAACGGGTCGGCTACGCCGAGCTGCGACGGCGCTCCCACACCACGGCGACCGCACTGGTCCGGCGCGGAATCGGGCGCGGTGAGCCGGTCGGCATCCTGTGCCCGAACGCGCCGGAATTCCTGGTCTCCCTCTTCGGTATCGCCGCGGCGGGCGGGGCGGCCACTCCCCTGCCGCTGCCCGCAGGCGCGCGCGCGACGGCGGCCTACCCGGCCAAGCTCGCCGCGATCACCGCGGCCGCCGGGATGCGCACCGTGCTGGTGTCGCCGCGGTTCGCCTCGATGATTCCGCTCATCGGCGATATCGGCGTGGAATTCGTCGACACCACCGAACTTGTCGCCGAGGTCACCGCGGACCTGGACGCCCTGCCCGAGCACGGTCCCGACGATCTGGCGATCGTGCAGTTCACCTCCGGCAGCACCGCGCTGCCCAAGGGCGTGCGCCTGACCCACGCCAATGTGGTGAGCGGGCTGGCCGCGATCCGCGGCGGCATCGACCTCGGGCTCGACGACCAGGGTGGTTTCTGGCTGCCGCTGTTCCACGACATGGGCCTGTTCGGGACGCTGTCGGCGGTGCTGCGCGGTATCCCCGCCCATGTCTGGTCGCCGCTGGCCTTCGTGAAGGACCCGGCCCGCTGGCTGAGCGAGTTCGCCACCACCGGGACCACGATCACCGCCATGCCGAACTTCGGCTACGAGGCGCTGCTGGGCGCCATCGCCCCCGAGCAGGTCCCCGGCTACGACCTGAGCCACTGGCGGATCGCGTTCAACGGCGCCGAACCGATCTCGGAATCGGTGGTCACCGCCTTCTGCGAGCGGTTCCGGCCCGCGGGCTTCGCACCGTCGACGATGTTCGGCGTCTACGGCATGGCCGAGGCCACCCTGGCCGTCGCCTTCCCGCCGCTGCTGCGCGAGCCGGTCTTCGAGTGGGTCGACCGCGCGCGGCTCTCGGAATCCGCGGTGGCCGAGCCGGTTTCGCGCTTCGAGGACGGCGCCAGGGCCGTCGCCGCGGTCGGCTCCGCGGTCGAGGGGATCGCGATCAGGATCGTCGACACCGACACCGACACCGACAGCGACCTGCCCGACGGCCGGGTCGGCGAGATTCTCATCCAGGGCGCGCCCGTCACCGACGGCTATCTCACCGGCGACCCCGCCGCGGTCGCCGACCGGTTCACCGACGGCTGGCTGCGCACCGGCGACCTCGGCTACCGCCGCGACGGCGAACTGTTCGTCACCGGCCGCTGCAAGGACATGATCACCGTGCGCGGCGTCAACTACTACGCCCAGGACGTCGAGGCCGCGGTCCGCGATCTCGACGGCATCCACAAGGGCCGCTGCACCGCGGCCGTCGACCCCGACGGTGCCGACGTGATCGCGCTGATCGCCGAGACCGAACGCACCGGCGCCGAGGCCGACGCCCTGGCCGCGGCCATCGGCGCCGCCGTCACCGCCCACCTCGGGCTCACGGCGGTGCAGGTGCATCTGGTCGCGCCCCGCAGCATCCCCCGCACCAGCAGCGGCAAGCTCCAGCGGCTGGCCGCCCGCGACCTGATCGGTGTGGCGACGACGCCGCACCGCTCGCCCCTGCGATCGAATGGGAGTGCCTAGTGCACAGCTTTGACGTCTTCCGCCACTACGAACGCCTGCACTGGAAACTGAGCGACCTCGACCTGGCCGCCGTCGACCCGGCCCTGGTCCGCCCGGAGTACATCACCCTCGCCAAGAGCGCCGCGATGGGCGAGTCCAATGTCATCGCGGCCGTGCACGGGTTCCTCGACGAGTTCGTCGACGACTACGACTTCTCCACCTTCGCGGTCGTGTGGGGCTATCAGGAAGTGCAGCACCACTACGCTTTCCGCTCCTGGCTGGGTGCTGTCGGCGAGGACGTCGAGGATCGCGCGGTCGACGCGATGCGCGAGCCCTACGCGCCGGGCAGCACGCCCTCGGCGACGCTGGCCACCAACATCATCTCCGAGCTCACCGTCAATCACGTCTACCGCGCGGTGTCGAGCTGGGTCGGCGAACCGGTGCTGAAAGAGCTGCTGCTCAACGCCAGCCGCGACGAGGCCGGGCACGCGCGCGAGTTCATCCACTACACCACCGAGCGGCTGAAGAAGCGGCCCGAAGAACTGCCGTCGGTGCTCGAGACGCTCTACGTCTACAGCTCCGAAGCCAAGATCAAGCACCCGGTGAGCACCTTCAAGGCGGGCATCGCCGAGCTGAGCGACCACGAGACCATCGATACCGGATTCGAGCTGTTCCTCGAGCAGGTCGCCGCCGAGGGCGAGTTGGACGTGCTGCACGACAAGGTGCGCCGCACCTTCGCCGGCATCACCGGGCTCGACCTGTCCAGCAACGCGAAGGTGCGCCGCGCCCTCGCCGACGCCATCGCCTGATGACGGCCGTCGAACAGCCGGGCGCCGTCGAGGTGCCGTGGTCGGTGATTCCCGACTACCACTGCTTCGGCTGTTCCCCGCACAATGCCACCGGCCTGCGCCTGCGGTTCACCCCGCGTGCCGACGGTGCGCTGGTGGCCGCGTTCCGGCTCGGGCGCGCGTTCGAGTCCTATCCCGGTGTGGTGCACGGCGGCCTGATCGGCGTCGTGTGCGACGAGGTGATGGGCAACCTGATCGTGCTGGCCCGCCATGTCCCCGCCTTCACCGTCTCCCAGCGCACGCGCTTCCTCACCCCGCTGCTGATCGACCGCGAATACCGCTGTGTGGCAACGCTGCCGCCCGCACGCGAGCACGGGCCGATCCCGGCGCACGCCGAGATCCTCGATGCCGACGACGCGGTGTGCGCGTCGTCGACGGCGACGTATCAGCCGTTCGACCTGCACGCCGTCCGCGACCAGCTGACCCTCGACGACGACGAAGTCGCCCTGCTCGACCACGCCCTGTCCACGGCGAACACCCTCTCCCCGAACGGAGCCCGGCCATGACCACCACTTCCGCCGACACCATCCTGCGCACGGTCACCGAGATCGCGATCACCGAGACCGGCCTGACCGCCGCCGACCTGACCCCCGACGCCGACCTGCGCGCCATGGCAGGCGTCGACTCGGTGCGGGTGCTGCGGATGATCGCCCGCATCGAGCGCACCTTCGACATCGAACTCGAGGACTCCGACGTTTTCGGGATGTCGACGCTGGCCGAGGTGACCGCTGTCGTGGAGCGGTCCGTGCGTGAGGAAACAGCATGACCGTCGTCGCGGATACCAATCAGCACTACGACCTCGACCCCGACATCTTCGGGCAGTTCCTCGACCCGCTGCGCAAGTACAGCTCGGCGCTCTACGAATCCGACAGCGACACACTGGAACTGGCACAGCGCAACAAGCTGCGGTTCGTCGCCGAGCGGCTCGGGCTGCGTGGCGGCGAGCAACTGCTCGATGTGGGCTGCGGCTGGGGTTCGCTGATCCTGTACATGGCCGCTGAGCTGGGGTGCCGGACACTCGGTGTCAGCCCGGCGCCGCGCCAGCACGACTACATCGCCGAGCAGGCGGCGGCGCGCGGCGTGGCCGACCTGGTCAGCACCCGGGTCGGGCATTTCGAGCAGCTGGATCTGCCCGCCCGCAGCTTCGATGCCGTCACGCTGCTGGGTTCGATCGTGCACATGCCCGACCCCGACGAGGTGTTCCGCCGTGCGCGGGCCGTCCTGCGCCGCGGCGGCACGCTCTACGTGTCGGAGAGCTGCTTCCGGAATACGGCCACCCGTACCGCGTTCGACGATCGCGACGGCACCGGGTACGTCCGCGAGGACATCTTCGGTTTCGGTGAGCTGCGTCCGCTCTCGGAACTGATCGCCGCCGCCGAGAACGCCGGCTTCTCGGTGATCTCGGTCGACGACCTGACCGAGCACTACCGGCGCACGATCGAGGATTGGATCGGCAATGTCGACACCGCCGCCGAGCGCATCGACGCGCACGGTCCCGGCCTGGCCGACAAGCTGCGCCACTATCTCGAGATCGCCAACGCCGGCTGGGGTTACACCACCAAGCACTACGCGCTGGTCTGCCGGAATGCCAGGTAGGACATGATCACCACTCCGGGGCTGCTGCCCGTCGGTGACGTGGTCGCGGCGGTCGACGGTTTCCTCGCCGCCTCCCCCGCGACCCGCGCCTGGGACGTGGAGACCGCCTTCGACTGGGCCGCCGCCGACGCGGGCAGGCTCACCGAGGGGCAGCGCTCCGCCGTCCAGTTCGTCACCCTCATCGAGGACCACCTGCCCGGCTACTTCGACGTCTACCACCGGTACTTCCCCGTCGACGACAGCGTGGATCTGCCGACCTTCGAACACAATCGGGAGCTCTACCACTTCACCGTGCGCTGGGCGCTCGAGGAGGACACCCACGCCAGGGCACTGGCCCGCTATCAGGAGGCAGCGGGCATCACCGACCGCGACACGCTGCGGTCGGAACTCGCGGTCGAGGGCCACAAGCCGTTCGATCTGCCCTACGACCACCCGGTCCAGTTCTTCGCCTACGCCCTGGTGCAGGAGAAGGCCACCCAGATGTACTACCAGCAGCTGCGCGACGTGGTCACCGATCCGGTGCTGGCGGCGGTGCTGACCCGGTTGTCGCGCGACGAGGCCCGGCATTTCAGCTTCATGGCCGACGTGGTGACCCGGTACCTGCGCCACGACGGTGACGCGGTGGTGGCGCCGATCCGCGATGTCGTCGCCAATTTCCGGATGCCGCTGTCGGATACGCTGCGCGGCTACTGGCGGTGGGCGTTGCGGATCGCCGATGTCGCCGACTACGACCACACCGCCGCCTACGAACACCTGGTGAAGGTGATCGACCGGGCGGTCGACGCCCGCAGCGAGCCCGTCGACGAGCTGGTCGCCTTCGTCGACAGCTGCCGCACACTGGCCTGACACACGAGACCGGCCCCTTCTCCGCGAAGTCCACGGAGAGGGGGCCGGTGCCGTTGTGTCAGTTGCCCTGAGCCAGCACGAGAATCGTGGTGGTGCCGTGGGCGATCAGCTTCCCCGCGGCATCGGTGATGCGGCCCTCGGCGGTGGCGGTGCGCCTGCCGACGTGCACGGCGGTGGCGTCGCAGGTGAGTCTGCTGCCGTCGAGCGTCACCGCGCGGATGAAATTCACCTTCAGTTCGAGCGTCGTGTACGCGACACCGTCACCGAGTTCGGTGAACACCGCGCTGCCCATGGCGGTGTCCATGAGGGTGGCCAGCACTCCGCCGTGCACCGTGAACATCGCGTTGATGGTCGCCGGATTCGGGTCGAGGTAGTACCGTGTGCGCCCCTTCGACGCGCTGTCCAGCCGAATTCCCAGCGAATCGCCGACGCCCAGCTTTTCCTGCAGCCCGCGTTCGAATACCGCGGTCAATTCGGCGACCCGCCGGTCGGCGGTCGCGTCGATTTCGGTACTTGTCATGGTTTTCCTCCCTGCGGACGATTCCTCCGGCATTCGATCAGCGCAGGGTGAATTCCGCGTTGCCACAGGGGATTCCATCTCGAGCTCCGATCGGCTGATCGGGATCACGCGTCGTGAGTGTGTTGTTCACCGCGCGCGGGTACCGTCGGTCAGATGGCCGACACCACCGCTGCTGCCCGCGTCGAGTCCATCGGCGCCGACTTCTTCGACGATCCGCACGCCCACTACCGGCGCTGGCGCGCCACAGGCCCGGTCCATCGGGTCCGTTTCCCCGACGACGTCGTCCGCTGGGTGGTCGTCGGCTACGCCGAAGCCAGGCTGGCATTGGCCGACCCGCGGCTGAGCAAGGACATCGCCACCGCCACCGCGATCCTGCACGACAAGCGCCGCACCATCCCGACCGATCCGAATGCCGTCGCGCTGCTCACCCACATGCTCAGCACCGACCCGCCCGGCCATACCCGCCTGCGCAAACTGGTGAACAAGGCGTTCACCACCCGCCAGGTCGCCGCCCTGCGCCCCCGGATCGAGCAGATCACCGAGGAACTGCTCGACGCGATGGCGGGCGCCGACGACGTCGACCTGATGGAGGCCTTCGCCAATCCGCTTCCGGTGACGGTGATCTGCGAACTGCTCGGCGTCCCGTTCGACGATCGCGACGACTTCCAGGCCTGGACCAGGGCCCTGGTCGGTGTCGTCGGCGAAGAGGAGCACCGGCCCGCCGCCGCGGCCGCGATGGCCAAGTACCTCTCGGAGCTGGTGCGCGCCAAGCAGACCAAGCCCGCCGACGACCTGCTGTCGGAGCTGGTGCTCGCCGACGACGACGGCGACCGGCTCACCGATCCCGAACTGGTGGCGATGGCGTTCCTGCTGCTGGTCGCCGGCCACGAGACCACCGTCAACCTGATCGGCAACGGCGTCAACGCCCTGCTGCGCAGCCCGGATCAATGGCAGGCCCTGTGCGCCGACCCCGCCGGGGTGCCCGCCGCGATCGAGGAGTTCCTCCGCTTCGACGGTCCCGTCGACATGGCCACGGTGCGCTACACCGCTGAGCCGATCGCGTTGGGCGGCACCGAGATTCCCGCAGGCGAAATCGTCTACGTGGCGCTGGCCGCCGCCAACCGCGACCCCGCCCGCTTCACCGACCCCGACGCCCTCGCCGTCGACGGCCATCCCACCGGCCACCTCGCCTTCGGCCACGGCATCCACTTCTGCGTCGGAGCTCCCCTGGCTCGCCTCGAAGCCGAGATCGCCTTCACCGCCCTGCTCCGCCGCTTCCCCGGCCTGCGCCTGGCCGAATCCGCCACCACCGTCCGCTGGCAGACCAGCACCCTCATCCGCGGCCTGCTCGAACTCCCGGTCCGCGTGCGCTGAACAATCAGAACAGGCTGGTCTGGGCCGCCTGTGGTGCCGCGGTGATCGATGCGTCGAGTTCGATCCGGCGGCCGATGAGCCGGGAGTCGTTGACCAGCACCAGTTCACCGGTCTCGGCCGCGTCCGTGCAGGCGATGGTGTGGCCGTGCGCGGTGACCGCGTCGATGACGTATTCGCCGGATTCCTCGGTGAATTCGGTGGCGGTCGGGAAACGGCCGCGCGCGAGGATGGTGGCATAGAACTCCCGGCCGCCGGACCACGCGGTGTCGGTGCGGGTGATCTCGGCGGGCAGCGTGCCGGCCGCCTGCTCGGCCGCGTCGGCGACGGCTGACTCCAGGGCCGACCACGGCCGCAGCGGTTTGGTCAGGATCCGGGTCTTCGTGACACCGGCGACCGCCTGCCGGAGCCCGGCCCGCTCCGACACCACCCGCTCGAGCTCCCGCACGTGCAACCCGTCGGGAGAATCGGTGATGAATCGCGCTACCAGCGCGCCCTGCTCGAAGAGGCGGCGGTGACGGCGTGCGGCCGAGGCCGTGCCGACCTTCGCCATCCCGTCGCCGAAGTACGCGACATATAGATGATGTGGCTGCGCGACATAGTCACGGACCTGCTCGGGCAGCGTCGTGAGCGGACCGCGATGACTGTGCACCACCGACCACCCTTCGGTGATCCGGCACTGCGCGCACTGCTTCCCGCTGTCGACCCGCGCGCGTCGCGGGCACGCCTGCCGACCCCGGCGGCCCGCGCCGAACCCGTGGTACCCGAGGCAGAATCGGCCGCCGTCGCGGACGCGGAACGCGAGCCGGGTGCCGATTCCCGGCAGCAGTTCGGTCGTGCCGTCCGCACGGAGCAGTTCGTAGGACCATCGCCCCTGTTCATCCCATCGGGTTCCGCAGTACAGGGCGGCGCGGGTCGAGCTCATCGCTCGAATCTACCCAAAGCGACCGGCGTCCCCGGCACCGCCGGACCGCTCCCCGAAAGGGAAAGACCCCGCCCGATCGGGTGATCGGACGGGGTCGGGTGTCCCCCGGTCGCTCTATACCGGGTCTTCTCCCACCACCTACTTGTTGGGCATCGGCTGGTTGATGGTGGTGAAGTACCCATACCAACATCACTGTCTTACGCTGGTGTTATGCCCCTGAACCCCAAGGACTTTCCCGATCTCGCGCCGTGGATCTACGGGCGCAACTCCGAGGACAAGGCCAAGCACATGTCGGTGCCCGCCCAGTTGAAGTGGGGGCGTGCACAGGCCGACTTGCATGGCTGGCTCGACCCCCGGGTGACCATCGACGAGGACATCAGCGCGACGCGGTGGGCACCGAAGGAACGTCCGGGTTACAAGGAGTTGGTCGCGGGACTGTCGCAGCCCGCGCCGGACGGAAAGCGTTGGGTGTTGCTGGTGCGTTCGTCCTCACGCGCCAACCGCCAGTTGGGTGAGTTCGCTGAGTTGCGCGACCAGTGCGGAAGCCTCGGCGTGCTGTGGTACACCAACGGCAGCCTGTTCGACTTGGACAATCCGCATGATCGCCGGTTCTTGTCGCACGAGGCAGTCGACAACGAGTTCGCGCCGGAGCAGAACCGGTTGGACTCGATGGCGCAGCTCAATCAGAACTTTCTGGATGGGCGGCCACACAGCCGCGAGGCGTACGGGTACCGGATCGTCTACGTGCGCGGAAAAGCAGTAGACCGGCTGCCGGATGAGACCACCGCGCCGATCGTTCAGGAGATGGTGGACCGGCTGTTGACCGGCGAGTCAGCGGCATCGGTCGCGCGGTGGCTACGTGATGCCGGAATCGCCACTCCGGCAGCGGAGTTGCGGCTACCGTGCCGCCGGTGCTCGGAGACGGTTGGCCGCAGAGTGCTCAAGGCGGTGGACCGTCGTTCGTGCCCGTGCCCGCAGACCTGGCGCACAGATTGGGATCACACGACGGTGCGCAAGGTCGTGTGCAACCCGACCATTGCGGGGTTGCGAGCACACACCGACCGGCGGACCGGTGTCACGGCCACGACGCCCGCGACGTGGGAGCGGCTGATCACCGATGAGCAACACGAGCAGATCACGGCGAAGTTCGCCGACCCGCGCCGACGTGAAAACCATCGCGGTGTCGAGCCGCGCTGGCTGCTGTCGGGTATCCCTCGATGCGGCAAGTGCGAATACGGTCGGATCATCAACAAGCTCGGTCGTCCCAATCGCAAGCGCCGCTACGACTGCGAGCGGTTCTGCGTATCGCGGGATGCCGATCTGGTTGACGATCTGGTGGAAGAAGCGGTGTTGCAGTGGTTGGAGGACCCGTCGTTGCTCGCCGCCCTCGCCCGCACCGACGAGGAGGCGGAGGCGGCGAGCGAACAGGCGAAGGTGCTTCGCGCGAAGTTCGACCAGTGGATCAATGACGCGATCTCCGAAGGCTTGTCGCCTTCGGAGATCCGGCAGTACAAGCAGTCTCACGAACCCGCTGTGAAAGCTGCCGAGGTACGCGCGAATGCGTCGCTGCCGATGCCTCACGTGGTGAAAGCCGCTGGCCCAGACGCCCGCACCAAGTGGCGCGACCCGGTAGTGACACCGTTGAAGGCCAAGCGCGCCATCATCCGTTCCTTGCTGGAGATCACGATTCACCCGGCGGGCCGACGGGCGGGGTTCGGCGTCGGGGCGAGCGTCGAGACGATCGAGATTCAACGTCTGGTGGCCTAGCGGGTTCACCTTCGTCGTGACTGCCCCCGGTACTGCTGTCGGTACCGGGGGCAGAGTCGTAGGTACTGGAAACGATCTCGTCGGCGCTGTGCTCGGCGAAGCCGCCGTTCCACCACTTGCGCAGCACCACAAGTTGGTACCCCGACAGTGGCCCCGCCGTGCGTAGTCGTTCGACCACGATCGCGATATAGGCGAGCTGTTCAGCCGTCCACTGGCGCGGCGGACGTTCTGGCTCATTCATAGCTGCCCCTCCGCCTGTGACGGCTGGGCAGGAACGGTCTGCGCGCATGGCAAGAGCCGGTTCTCGTTGGGCATCTTCATTTCCTTTCGTGCCCCAACGGCCAGCGGCTCTTCCTACTCCAGTGTGCACGCCGATACCGACACCAAGACGTCAGCGAGCTGAATCACCACAGATCGCGCGCAGACCGACCTGCGATCCGAAGGTAGGCCGAACAGTTCGGCGGCGGGTGTTCGGACCCATCTTGCGAATTTGCAGGGCCGCTGCTGGCCAGTAGGAGGAGTCTCGCAGACAAGTTGCCGAGTTACTTCCCGCAGCGGGCCAGCTATGGTCACGAGATGTATTGGGATCCGATGCCGACAGCCGTCGCTTCAGCAGAGCTACCAGTGATCGGCCCCGAGCACCGAACGCTGGGCAATCCTGACGACTACCTTCGTGGTCGGTGGGAAGAACGCGACTGGCGCAACGTACCCGGCCCCTTCTACGGCGCCAATACCGACAACTGCTGTGTAGGCCGATTGATCGCCCCGGACCACATCGTCTACGAGGACGGCTACGGCAGCGAAGTAGTGTTCCGTCAACCACGCAATGCTCGTGAAACTCGCCTGCTGTTGTCCGCCGCGTGGGCCGACCCCTACTGCGGATACGCTTACAACGGCGACGACCACTGGACCCTCGAACTGATCCGTGACTGGTGGGCCGACCGCGCGAGGCTGGCTGAATGGCTCAGCGAGCTCGAACGCGAATGGTCTGTCCACGACCGCGACCAGGAGCGCGAAGCCGCACAGGGGTTACGCGCCTACTCAAGCTACCTGCACAACGGACTCGAAACCTCTTTGCAGAACTATGCGTTCTGGCTCGATAACCGCCGCACCGCGCAACCACACGAGGCGCTGCCGAGTCTGAGCAGCTGACTTATCCGGTTCCACCGCCAACTACGTGGACCTTTCGGATCGCGCGAAGGCCGACCCGCGATCCGAAAGGTTGGCCGAACAGTTCGGCGGCGTGGGTGTTCGGACCAATCTTGCGGAGGGCCAGGGTGACGTCACCTGCCATTCAGGCTTTGAACGAGTGCAGGCTGGCTAGGCAGAGGGTCTGCCCGGCGTCGAACCATTCGAAGGTGCTGACCGGCTGGAATCCTAGGCGTGCTGCGAGTCCGAGCGAGCGTTTGTTGGCGGTCCGGGTCACGATGAGGACCGGCTGGTCTGGGAGCTCGTCTGCGGCTGCGCGCAACGCGGCGGTGGCGGCCTCGAACGCCAGTCCTGCGCCCCAAGCCTCGCGCCGCATCAGGTAACCCAGTTCCAGTTCCTCGCCGCCGTCGGTCACGTGGCCGGGTTCGTCGGCGGCCCGCCGTTTGAGCTCGAATGTTCCGATCAGGTTGTCGGTGGCCTTATCGGCGATGATGAAGTGGCCGGCAGTGGCGGTCGCGTAGGCTGCGCCGCCGATCGCGTCGAGGCGCTGCTCGGCGTCCTCCCGCAGCCGCGGGACTCCGATGTAGGCCCAGACCTCCGGGTCAGTCTGTAGCTCGATGAGCCCTTCCCGATCAGAGTCGCGCGCCTTGCGCAGCAGGACCCGCTCCGCGGCGATCTGGACAGCGGACAGCGTCGGCAACTGGTTCATGTTGCCCTCCCCTTGCTTGGCGTTGATCCATCAGATCACGCGTTTCAAAACCCGCGAACTACATCCGAACTCCGCAACACCATCCGCAACCTACCCCGAACACCGCAACCTGCACCCGAGCACACAGCCCACCCATACCCCACCCCCATGCTCCCCTCATACACGAGCAGACATCTTGCATCTCAGGGCTAACCCCGCACTGTGAGCGGAAAAGTGACCGCAGCATACCCGCTGGAACTGTTCGAATGGGTCGGATTTCCAACGCTTCTCGGACCGGGAGCAAGACACAATTCGGTCACGCCTGAGTCGAAAGTTGTCCAAAGTTGTCGAAAGTTGCCCATCACGGCTAAATGTGACCTGGGTCGCATCAATTCGACCTTGCGGCAGGCGAATTGACGGCTGCTTCATGGAGGCATGGTCGCGACTGTGCACAAGGTCGCCGCGGGCAACGGCTACGAGTACTACCTGCGAAAAACCGCCGCCAACGACAGAACCGCGCGCGGGCGCGCCTCGCTGGCCGACTACTACAACGAACACGGCGAAGCCCCCGGAACCTGGCACGGCACCGGACTTTCCGCGCTCGGCATCACCGAGGGCTCCGAAGTCTCCGAAGACCAGATGCGCAACCTGTTCGGAGCGGGCATGCACCCCAACGCCGAACAGGTCCGCGAACGCGTCGAAACCCAGCACCTCAACGCCGGAATCCGGCCGGCCGAAGCAGCCCGCCGCGCCGAGAAGGCCACCAAACTAGGCAACCGATACGCCGTCTACACAACGGTTTCCGACTACCGGCGGGCCAAAGGGCAGGCATACCGCGACTACAACATCGGGGCAGGCGCGTGCGTCACCGCCCACATCCCCGACGACATCCGAGCCCGCATCCGCACCGAGGCAGCCAAGACCATGTTCACCACCGAGTACAAACGGCCACCGCTGGACGCGCGCGAACTCTCGGGATGGATCGCCAAGAACACACGCCCGGACCGCACAGCGGTCGCCGGGTTCGACTTCACGTTCAGTGCCGTGAAGAGCGTTGCAGTGCTGTGGGCGATCGGGACACCGGAGATTCGGGCAATTATCGAGGGCGCGATCCGCCATGCGCTCAACGAGGCGTTGACCTGGTTGGAGGACAACGCGTTGTTCACCCGTCTGGGCCGTAACGGTGTCCGGCAAGTCGACGTGCAAGGCATGATCGCGGCCACGTTCGAACATCGCGACTCCCGCGCAGGTGACCCCGACTTCCATATCCATGTCCTGATCAGTAATCGGGTGCTGACCTCGGACGGCAAGTGGCGCACCATCGACGGCAAAATCCTCTACGAAGGTACGGTCACGGCCTCGGAAATCTTCGACACCCGGGTAGAGCATCACCTGGAAGTCGCGTTGGGAATGCGGTTCGAAACCCGCCCCGACCGCACCCCTGACCAAGTCCGAGTCCGCGATATCGTCGGCGTTCCCCTCGAGCTAATCCAGCATTGGTCACAGCGCGCAGCCGCGATCACCGACCGACTCGACACCCTCACCGCCCAGTGGCAAGCCAAGTTCGGGCACGAACCCGGCCCCGGCCAAGTGCACGATCTAGCCCAGCGCGCGACCCTGGAAACCCGACCGAAGAAACATGCTCCGGGTTCACGTGCCGAGCAATTCGCCGCCTGGCGCGCCGAAGCCGAAGAACTATTGGGTGGCTCTGACGCGGTAGACGCCATACTCCCGCGTGTGCTTGCCGCGCCCGCCCCGGCGCGTCCGGTCCCGGATCAGGCGTTCATCACCCACGTCACCGACCAGGTACTGGCAGCGGTTTCCGAGCGGCGCGCGACCTGGCGTGAGTTCAACCTCCGCGCCGAAGTCGAACGCCAGATTCGCGGCACCGTCGCTCCCGAAGACTGGTCATGCGTCGCTGATCAAGTTGTCATGCAAGCACTTTCACCGAACTCGGCGGTCGCGCGCGGTGACCCGGACGTAACCGAGGAACCCGGCCTACGCGCAGTCCCGACCTGGCTACGCCGCCACGACGGCACCCCGATGCACACCCGCGCGAACTCCCAGATCTACACCACCGAATCGGTGCTGGCCGACGAAGCAGAACTCATCGCGCTCTCGGTCGAAACCAGCGGACGCATCCTGAACCCCGCCCACATCCTCAACGCCGTCGACGCCTACAACAACGCCCACCCCGACGAGCCCCTGAACCCCGGCCAAATCCGCGTCATCGAATCCTTCGCGACCGCCGGACTGTTCGTGCACACCGCCAACGCCCCGGCCGGAACCGGCAAGACCACCGCCATGGCCGTGCTCACCACAGCGTGGCAGTCCAGCGGCGGAACCGTGCTCGGCATGGCACCCACCGCCGCCGCAGCAGCCGTCTTAGGTGATTCGATCGGCACACGCGCCGAGACCGTGGACAAGCTACTGCACGTCATCGACGCCCACCGGCCCGCCGCGATGACCGGTGAGCATCTGCCGTTCCTGCCGCAATGGGTACTCGACATCGACCACACCACGTTGGTCATCGTCGACGAACACGTCACCGTGCCCACCGCCAAACGCCTCCAACTACTGCGGTACCTGACCGGGCGGGGCGCGACAGTGCGATGCATCGGCGACGACCAGCAACTCTCAGCGATCGACGCCGGAGGCGTCCATGCCGACATGGCCCACGCCTCACCGGCCCCGGAAACGACCCTGACCGAAGTCGTCCGCTTCGCTCATCGCGGCGAAGCGTTGGCATCGAAAGGACTCCGCGAAGGCGACCCGACCGCACTCGCGTGGTACCTGGACAACGGCCGAATTCACGCCGGGCACATGGGCAGCGTCTACGACGACACCTACCAAGCATGGGCGGCTGACACCGCCAACGGATCGGATGCGGTCATGCTCGCACCTACACACGACATCGTGAGCGCGTTGAACGTGCGTGCCCGCGCGCACCGGATTGCCCACAGCGACCCGCGAACGCGCCCCGCTATCGACGCTCATGTGTTCCTCGGTGACGGGTTGGTGGCCTCAGTCGGTGACACCGTGCGCACCCGCCGCAACGATCCCCGGCTCCGGTTGAGCGACCACGACTGGGTACGCAACGGCTACACATGGACCATCCGCGAGGTTCACTCCGACGAATCGGTGACCGTCATCCGGCGCGAACACGGCCGCGACACCGCCGACATCGTGCGCCTGCCGGGTGAATATGTGCGTGACCACCTTCACCTCGGATACGCCGCCACGATCGATTCCGCGCAAGGCATCACCGCGGATTCCTGCCATGTCGCCCTGTCCGGGCGCGAGTCGCGCCAACAGTTCTATGTCGCGATGACGCGCGGGCGCCAGACCAATCACGCCTATATCGCCACCGCGCTCGACGGCGCCGAAGGCGACATCTACACAGTGGACGCCCACTATCCCCGCACCGCTGTCGAACATCTGACCCATGTGCTCGACCGTGACGGGACGCGTAAATCCGCCCACACCGAGCTTCGCGACGCCCTGGACCCCGCCCGCAGGATCGGCCGCGCGGTCGACATCTACCTAGACACCCTCGGTATGACCGCCGAAAACGTCATCGGCATACGGCGACTCGAGACCATCGACCGCATCGCCGAAGGACTGGTTCCGGGCCTGACCGACAGTCCCGCGTACTCGGTACTACGCCAACACTTGGCGATGCTTGCACTGTCCGGGGCCGATCCGATCACCGAACTCCGCACCGCGATCACCGCGCGCGAACTCGACACCGTGACCGACCCCGCTGCCGTCCTGGACTGGCGACTCGACACCTCCGGCAACCACTCGGCCGGGCCCGGCCCGTTGGCGTGGACACCCGGACTACCCACCACCGCGACCGAAACCACAGACCCTGCCACCCTCGCACCGGTACACGCTCGGGAACGGATCGTTGCCGAACTCGCCCAACAGGTCAGCAACGCTGCCCGTGCATGGACTCCCGGGACGGCCCCCAAGTGGGCGCGACCGTTGATCGGCCGCGACCCCGAACTCCTCGCAGACCTCGCCATCTGGCGCGCCGGGTTACACGTCTCCGAGGCCGACCACCGGCCGACCGGACCCACCCGACACAGCGCGATCGAACGCGCTCACCAACAACGGTTGCAACGCCGCATCCTCGAGGCCGACGGCAACACCCGCCTACCGCAACACCGATGGGCCGCCACCGTCGACCGCATCGACCCCCGCATCAGCACCGACCCGACCTGGCCTGTCATCGCCACCCACATCGACGCCGCCGCCCAGGCAGGAATCGACATCGAACACCAGCTCACCGAGGCCGGCCGGACCCAACCCTTGCCCGACGAGATGCCCGCCGCCGCACTCTGGACCCGCCTAGACATCGATCCCTCCAGCCTGGAACCCAGCGAAACCACCCCCACTGAAGCACCCGGCGCAGCCATCGACGCTGCGGTCAACGCCACGTTCAGTGATGGCGTGAGCGCAACCGATGCCGATTTCGGGACCGATTTCGAGCCCGGAAACGATCAGCGTTATCAGCGTGGAGCGGGCTACGACCTGGACTGGTAGCCGCCGCAGAGCCCAGCGAGGACGAACGAACTTGCTATGGAACGAGACGGTTGGTCGAGGCCAGACCTGCCCTGTACATCTTCAATCTCCACCGCATCGGGTGCGTCGTGGCGGGCGGTCAGCCCACCCCGCACTTAGCAATCAGTCGGGCGGAACGAAATCAGGTCGACCACCACTACCAGCGATGGCATGATCCAGCGCGGTGCTGGAGCAGAACGGACGGTGGGTTGTTGGTAGATCTCGATCTGGACGCGATCGAGCAGTGGGCCGAAAAGGTTTCCGCCGCAGCGATTCAGCGCCTGTTCTCCCGCCATATTCATGACTTCGGGCTGGACGCGGAGATCATGCGAGACCCTTCCAGGTTGCTTGAAAGCAGCTCGAGTGCCTTTGATGCGCTTTGCAGGGGCGTCGACTGGCCGAATCGTCCTGGTATCGCTGCGTGCCTGGTACTCCCGCTAGAGGTGACTTCGACTCTGCCTTCGCCGAAGTCCGTGGCCGCAGGCATCGACTATCTCCGAGCGTATCTCCATCGGGACGAATCGCCCGGCCTCTACCTTCTCCCTGCCAGGAGTTTTGGCGAATGGTCGGACCGAGACGAGGACCACCGGTACCCGTTCGATCCGCGAAGTGTCGTCGATATTCCGGTCGATTCGGCGTTCGTCCGATACTACCGAAGCGAGATCGAGATCGCCCGCGACGAGGTCTACTCCGGGGCGATCTACTTGATCAGATCACCCACGCGGTTGCCGCCGTCGAGCGGATAGCGACTTGGCTTACCCCTCGCTGAGGGCCGACCAAACAATAGATGCCTGTACCAGCTCCCTGCCCGATCAGCTCAGGGAGTTGCACCGTCGATCCACTGGTCGAGACGAGCGGCTCGACATTCGACAAGAACGCAGGCACAGGCAGGCAGTGCAGGGCACGAGTTCTCCACCTATCTCGCGGTCGGCTCTCTAGGCCCGGCGACAACGGGCGTAGATCGGGGCACACTCGTCCCTCCTGAGCGCCCTACACTGGCTCGGGCAAGGTCGGTGCCGCGCGATTGGCGGTCGAGGTAGGAGTTGTGGTGATCCGGGCTGTGGTGTTCGACGTCGGCGAGACCCTTGTAGACGAGACCAGGGAGTACGGCACCTGGGCTGACTGGTTGGGCGTTCCGCGCCACACCTTTGTCTCGGTATTCGGCGCGGTGATCGCCCAGGGGCTCGACTACCGGGAGACGTTCCAGGTGTTCAAGCCCGGTTTCGATTTGGATCAGCAGCGCCAGGCGCGCGCGGATGCGGGTAAACCCGAGTGGTTCGGAGAGGACGACCTCTACCCGGATGTCCGCCCCGCCCTGTCGAAACTCCGTGAGATGGGAGTCTGGGTGGGCATCGTCGGGAACCAGACTGTGCGCGCTGGCGGCCTGCTGCGTGGGCTCGATCTGCCGACCGACTTCATCGCGACCTCCGATGACTGGGGTGTGGCTAAACCCGATGTCGCGTTTTTCGAGAAGGTCGTCGAGGTCGCCGGATGCCCAGCCGAACAGATCATCTACGTCGGTGACCGCATCGACAACGACATCACTCCCGCTGTGAAGGTGGGCATGCGGACCGCCTACATCCAGCGCGGACCTTGGGGATGGATCCACCGGGACCGCCAGGATGTCAAGGAGCTTTCGGACTGGCGAATCGACAGCCTGTCCGAGCTCCCCGACATCGTGAAGGCTGAGCGCTAGATCATGTCTCCTAATCGGAGGTGAGGTGCCTGATGGTCGGGCATCATGAACCGTTGTGGCGGTGTTGTCGGGTGATCGGTACCGGGTTCTGACGGATGCGCAGTGGGAGTTGCTGGAGCTGCTGTTGCCCTGCATGCTCGTGGTGCGCCTGGCCGCGGCATCAGACGTGCAAGAATCGCTCGAGGCTGCCGTGGTGCCATGCACCGCCAGTATTTGGGTGAGAGTTAATCCAAGACACCGACTCTGCGGAGCTCAGCTACCAACTCGCCGAGCACTTCGTCTGAGAAATGCAGAGGTGCGACCATCTCGATGTTGACATTTTCGCCAGTCGCGATTTTCGCTGGAATGGATTCAGCAGTGGCGATGTATGAATCGATGAAGCTATCGAGGTTGTCCAGTGGTTTGTCGGTGAGCCTGGCGGCGATCTCGAATGTATTGTCCAGCTCGGACGGAACGCTCAGCCCGCGGAGTTCAGCGGCGACTTCGAGGAGCTGACTGTAAACGTCTACCAATCTCTCGCCGATGTGCACGATGCTGTCCGCATCGCCCGGCACCGGTGCGCTTTCCTCGCCGGGCGGTTCGCCGAACGCAGCGCGCGTAGCTGCGGGATCGAGCACCTTCGCGAATGACTTTTCGATTCGTCCAACGTCGCGATCAAGTTCGCGTATTCGCGCAAGAGCCTGCTGGCTGTCCAGCCGTGTGCCGTTCGCGCGGGCGTAGCCGAGCCGGTGGTCCCGGCGTTCGCTGGCAAGTTTCGCGCGTCCTAGTCTGATGACCCCAGCAAATGCGAGTATCTCCCAACCGTTTGGACGGTCACGCAAGAGCAAGTGGAGCTCTGCGTCTGTTGCCGGCACCTTGGGAAGTGCGCCAATCTCGGACTTCTCGCCGCTTAGCAGCCACGTCGCATCCGCCTTTGCCGCTTCTGCAAGTCGCAATCGCGAATCGGTGTCGAGGACGTTCGAGCGTGGGACGAGGATCTTCCAGCCCTTCCCGCTCGTTCGTTGAAGTGAGTCGGAGTCCACCAACTCCCAGTATGCTGAGCGGTTGTCGACGTCGGCAAGAACGATCGCGACAGGGAGCGAATGCTTCATCCAGTACTCGACGTGCTCGGGCTTGAGGTAGTACCACCAACCGGAACCAGTTGGACTGCCGAATGCGCTTGCGCCACTCTTGATTTGGATTGCGAGTAGCTTTCCGGTGGGCGATTCGCCTGCGACGATCTCGATGTGCGCATCGATTCCGTAGTCCTCGATCGACTGCTCACGGAAGATCCAGTTCAGGTCGCTTTCGATGGTGAAACCCACCTGATGTACGCCCGCCCTACCTGTAGTAGCTGAGCCAAGTCTCTGCACGCGCACATCGTTGCACGGGGCTTCGTGACTGGTCTAGTCCGCGTCTCCTAATAGTTTGAGCCATTCGACGGCGAGCGCCATGACGATCCCAGCGCGGTAGGTGAGGGCGAGCTTGTCGTAGCGAGTGGCGACCCCGCGCCAGTGTTTGGCCTTGTTGAAGGCCCGTTCGACCACGTTCCGGCGCTTGTAGGCGGCACAGTCGAAGGCGGGCCCCGGCCACCGGAAGAGCCTCGCCGGCGACGGTTGGCGACCGGGTCGGCGCGTTCGGGTATGACGGTGCGGATCCGTCTGCGCCGCAACAATGCCCGATTCGCGGCTGAGGAGTACGCCCCGAATCGGCCAGAGCGGTCAACGCGACCAGCACCCGATCCCAGGTACCGTCACCGGCATACCGGCGATGCCGCTTCCACACCGTCTGCCACGGACCGAACACCTCCGACAGATCCCGCCACAGCACCCCGGTCCGCAACCGATACAGCATCCCCTCGACCACCAGGCGATTGTTCGCGAACGGACGCCCCGCCCGCCCATCAGAACTCGGCAGCAGCAGCTCCAGCAACTCCCACTGCGCATCCGTCAGAACCCGGTTCCGGCCGCCACGACGGTTCATGATGCCCGACCGTCAGACACCTCACCTCCGATTAGGAGACACGACCTAGCCGGACAGCGAGTTGACGGTTGTGTGCCAGTCGTACAACCGCTCATCAAGCGCCCTCACCTCGGGCAGGGAGTCCCACTTTCGCAAGTCCTGCCGGACCACTTTGATTCGGTCCAAAGTCGTTGCGTACCAGTACTCGCCGATCCCGTCCAACGCATGCTCGAGGAAGCGGCATGCTTGCTCGGGAAGCTTGTCCAACACACACGCAGCGGCGGCATCGGCGAGGTAGACCGACCGCTGTTTCACCGATTCGGCAGGAAGTTCGTCGAGCACTTGCCGCAACGTTTCCAGGGCCTGGCGGCCATCACCCGCCGATATCAGGGTGTTGGCCTTGAAGCCTGCGAGCCGCGTCGGGGAGAACCAATCCAGCCATTCCGGCGACGGCCGATCCTGCGGATCGTGCTGGGCGTAGGACTGTTCGGCGTGTCGGATCAGGCTCAGTGCCTGGCGAGTGTTGCCGAAACGCGTCTCGACTTCGGCCTCAACCGCATCGAGCCAGGCCGTCAGTTCGTGGTTTCCGTCGCCCCGCCGTGCGAATGCTCGGGCCGCACGAACGCGCTCCCTTGCTTCCTCGGCTCGCTTGGCTTCCCCGGAGAATGCGGGGATAAAAGCCATGTGCGCGAGCACCGCACAGCCCAGCAAGGCATCGGCCGCTTCATGGGCAGCCTGGAGGGCGAGAACAAAACTTGTTTGTGCTTCCTCGGGTTGCTGGAGGTCGAAGAACTCGAGGCGGCCCGCGAGCAGCGCCGATTCTGACACGGCTCTGGCCAGGGAGGTCGTTGCGCGTACGTCAATCTGTGGGATGAGATCGGCCCCCAGCCGAGCATGATCGGAGACGGACCGTTGCAACTGCTTCGCTGGCAGTGACCAGTACATCCCGCGATGAGCAACCGTGATCGCCACGTAGTTCTTCGCGACTGTCGCTGGCAGCTCCGTGCCGCCCATGACGCGCCGATAGCGTCCTGGCTTCTGATTTCCGTTGGTGCCCAATGATTCTCGGAACCCTCGCCCCTCTGCGCCGTTCGGCCACGGTGGCGTGAATCCAAGTTCAGTTATTGGGCGTTTGAACAACGCTTCCAGGGCGGCGGCGTGTTCTGGATGCGGCCACGGTGGGTCTGTTGACTCCCAGCGGCGTACGGTGCGGGCGGCTACCTCGATGCGGAGTCCGATCGCGCGTGCAGCGTCGGTCAACGCGTCGGCCAAAGACGCTTGGGATCGGTACCCCAGCGCCTGGCGGGCTGCGCGCAGAGCTGCATTCCCATTGTTTGCCATGCGAGCGAGAGTAGTCCGCTACCAGGACATTTGACGAGTGATAGTTTTCTCCACGGCCGCTATATGTCCTCTTGTTTGTCCTTCTTTCGACCGTTGCAATCGGTCAATGTTGGTCTCGCGGTTCCGCTGAGCTTCCCCAGCAGCCCGCCTCGTCACAAAAACGGACATCCGAGATGGATGACACGGAGGAACGATGAACGAGCCCGACCCGTCAGCATGTCAGACCAACACGGTCCGGACTGGGCCGCTGGGTCCTTCGCCTTCTATCGAATCCGCGTCCGCCCAGGGCGAAGGCAGTCGCGAGCTTGCCGAGTTGCTGGAGAGCCTCGAGGATCTCGGCCTGATCCATTCAGACCCGCTGCCGCAGCGCAATCCCGGCCGCCACCTCGCCGGTTTCGGCCCCGCCCCAACCGACTACATCGGCGCTCCGGTGCCGCAGTTGTCCCGGGTTGCCGCCGCCGTCCGCGAGTGGGCCGCACAACCGTCCCGGTGCCGGGATGAATCGTCTCCCGGCACCGGTGACCACGACGACAGGTTCGACGAACCATCGCCCCGCGCTGCGGCCTCCGCCTTGCTACCACCATGTCTCGCCATCACAACTACTGCACCGCAACAACATTCGATGCTGGCCCGCCTGTACCGGCTGACGCGGAACTCGCGAACTGGCCGGATCGCCCGAGCCTGATCAAGCCCCTTCACCGATTCGTCCAACCCAGTCAGGAGATGTAGTGACCGCGTTCAGCATCGATCAACAGGTCAGCGACCTCGGCATCCACGCCATCGCGTTCGTCGTCGGCGGCATCACCGTTCCCGAAGAGTCCAGCCCCGAACTCAACCACACCATCGAGACCGCCGAAAAGGCATTGCTGGCCGCGACCGATCCGAAGACCCTCAAGACCGAACCCGAGTTCAAAGCCTTCCGAACCGTACACGCACTGGTCGGCAAAGCCGCGAAAAGCGAAGTCGCCGCACCGGAAACTCTGCACCGGTTGATGCACCGCGCCGGACGGCTGCCCCGCATCAACCCCCTCGTCGACATCTACAACCTGATCTCGGCACAGACCCGATTGGCGTTCGGCGCACACGACCTGACGACGATCACCGGAGATGTGCGGTTGGCGATGACGACCGGCACCGAACGGTTCGTGCCCCTCGGCGCGACCGAACCGGTACCGGTGCCCGCCGGGGAGTACGCCTACCTCGATGACACCGACGTGTTGTGTCGCCTCGAGGTCCGTCAGTGCGAGAAGTCCAAAGCCACCTCGGCGACCACCGACGCCTTGTTCATCGTCCACGCGGGCCCCGGCCGCGAACCCGGCGACCTGACCGACGCGCGCGACAGGTTGGCCGCGCTGTTGAGCGAACACCTCGGCGCGCGATCGTCGATCGACCTCGAGGCCCTGGCATGAGTACCGAATACGACACCACCACCGAGGACCCGGGAATCGAAGCGCGCGAAGCACACTGGGACCGCCGGGCGGACGGGTTCGATTCCGACTTCACCCAGGCACCCGTGCGGGAACAGGTACTCGACCAGATATCGCGGCAGCTGCCCACCGGCCGATGCGTCGCACTGGACGCGGGCACAGGCAGCGGCCGGACGATGGCACGACTGATCCAGGGCCTGCACCCCGAGTCCGAGATCGTCGGCTGCGACCTGTCACCGGCGATGCTGCACCAAGCGCGCCTGCACGCACCCCGCAAGCCGCGGGGAGCGTTGTCGTTCGTCTACGCCGACCTGTGCGCGTTGCCGTTCGACGACGGCGCGTTCGATCTTGTCGTGTCGACGTTCACCCTCCACCACGTCCCACCCACCCAGCAGTTGGCGGTGCTGGCCGAGTTCCGGCGTGTGCTCACCGCGAACGGCCGGTTGATCCTGGCCGACCAGGTCCAGCCCGATCCGCCTCTGTCGGTCGAGGCGATGCGGGCGGCCGTGGCCGAAACGTTCTACCCGCACCTACCCCACGCCGAAGCGGTCGGTCTGTTGTCGACCTACGGCGAATGGCCGCTGACCATCGGTGAACTCACCGACCTACTAGAGGCCGCCGAGTTCGGCTGCGAAGTCACCGACATCCACCGCATCGTCGCCCTCGCCACCGCGATCCCCGGCCACACCTCGCAGGAGTGAGTTCGTGACGCACGCACACACGGCAGCCGACATCGGGGACTCGCCGCAGTCACGCAGCCTGTTCTACCGCAAGGTCTGTGGCCTGCCGACCTTCGTCGACCCGACAACGGGCCGGATCATGATGTCGGCCGGATCAACCGGCGCGGTCATGATGCCCGCCGACCTCGCCCAGCGGGTCAAGATCGAATTGCACCGCCGCAACGTGGGGCCGTGCCCGATCATCGGCCACCCACGTGCCGGAACATGGTCCTACCTCGTCCGCGCGGACATGGAGCCGATCGGTGACCCGGCCGTGGTGGCTCAACTGTGGCGTGCGCACGTGGTCGTGGTCCGCGACGGCGACATCACGTTGCCGTCCCCGGAGCCGGGCCACCAGCTCGCCCGGACCTGGGTCGTGGCCGCCACCACCCCGTTCCGTCCCTCCGGTACGACCCTGCTGGCCTGCGTGCGCGAACTATTGGACGCGGCCAAGCCCCGAAACCACGGCCCCTACTGACCGACACCTGACCGCACCCCCGGTCACCGAAACCACCCGAATACCTCGAGGCCGTCAGCGATCCCACCCTCGAGGCCGATCGGCCTCGAGGGTGGGGAGGTTCCCCCGGAGGTCGCAGC
>NZ_JBHXAY010000050.1:0-46906 GCF_042728775.1 Nocardia sp. NPDC060259 | reverse complement strand
TGCGCAATATCCCCGCCAGGGGGGTGTTTATTCTGCGCTTGCGGTTGTGCTGTGACCCCGCCCGCCGGCGTAGTAAACCCGTCCCGGGCGGGCGCCCCCCCGCACGGGTCCGGCGCACCGCTACTTGTGGCGCGGCGTCCGGATCAGACCCTCCTGGACGACCGCGGCGACCAGGTTGCCCTCGCGATCCCAGATCTTGCCGCCGGTGAGCGCGCGGCCGAAGCCGGCCGAGGGCGAGGACTGGTCGTAGAGCAGCCATTCGTCGGCACGGAACGGGCGAAGGAACCACATGGCGTGATCGAGCGAGGCGTCCTGGGTCGGTTCGCCGGGGTGGGCCACCTTCGACGAGCCGAGCAGCGTCATATCGCTCATGTAGGCGAGGGTGCAGACGTGGAACAGCGGGTCGTCGGGCAGCTTGTGGCGGTACCGGAACCACACCTGCTGCTGGGAGACGTAGCCCTCGCGCTGGGCAACCTGGTCCGACGGGACCGTGCGGATGTCCCAGTGCTCCCATTCCCGCATCGCCCACAGCCGCTCGGGACTCATGGTGACGCTGGCGTCGGGCAGCAGGTCGGGCCCTTCGACCTCGGGCATCACGTCCTGGTGCTCCGGACCCTCGTCGCCGCGATGGAACGACGCCGACATCGTGAAGATCGCCTGCCCGTCCTGCACGCCGGTGACCCGGCGGGTGCAGAAGGACCGGCCGTCACGGATGCGCTCCACCAGGTAGACGGTGGGTTCCTCGGGGTTGCCCGGCCGCAGGAAGTAGCCGTGCAGCGAGTGCACCTGGAAGGAGTGCTCGACGGTCCGCACCGCCGAGACCAGCGCCCGGCCCGCCACCTGACCGCCGAAGGTGCGCGTCAGCTGGGACTCGGTGGCCGCACCACGGAAGATGTCCCGTTCCAGCTGCTCGATCTCGAGCGCCTCTTCGATAGTCGCCATGCGCTCGAGATTATCCGGTCGCCGACCGCCCGGTCTGTCCGGCTCGGCGCCGCGCCGCGGAATTTGCTGTGATAGTGCGGTGCCGTCGTACACGCCCGTCTCCCCCGCTGCCATGGCGGGGATCGTCGCCGACCGGCTGACCGAGTTGTCCGGGCGGCGCGTGCTCGCCGTCGACGGCGCCGATGCCGCGGCGCCGGTCGAGCTGGCCCGGCTGATCAGCGACACGCTGAGCACGCGGGGCCGGTCGGCGGAAGTGGTGTCGCTGCACGACTTCGTGCGGCCAGCGTCGCTGCGGATGGAATACGGGCGCGACGACGAATGGTCCTATCGCACAGCCTGGTTCGACTACGACGCGGTGCGCCGCGAGATCCTGGACGCACTACGGTCGTCCGGCCGCTGGCTGCCCGCCCTCTGGGACGAGGAACGCGATCGATCGGCGCGGGCGGCGGTCCGCACGGCGCAGGCCGACCTGGTACTGGTCCTGGCCGGACCGATGCTGCTGGGCCGCGGCCTCGACTTCGACCTCACCGTGTGCCTGGAACTGAGCGAGCAGGCGGCGCTGCGCCGCACCCCACCCGATCAGCACTGGACGCTGCCCGCCCTGCGCGATCACGCCGCCGGCCATCGCGAGGCAGCCACGTGGACGCTGCGCTGGGACCATCCCGACCGGGCCGCGCTGCGGGTCGGCACGTAACCGGCTGCCGCACACCCGGATACGCGAAGGGCCCCGGCCGGAACGGATTCCGGCCGGGGCCCCGTGCTACGCGATCAGGCGCAGGCGACCGACTGCTGACCGAGGTTGGTCAGCATGCCGCAGGCCCACGACTTCTGCACCTTCCACTTGCCGTCCTCGGCCACGAACGGCACGTCGACGACATTGGTCTGACCGTTGAGCGTGAAGTTGGCCTTGGCGTTGACGCTCTCGCCGAAGGAGGTCACCTCGGTGACCTGCACCTGCACATTGGCGTCCTTGGCCGCCTGCGCCAACCGGTTCGGCAGCTCGGGATCGGCGGCGCCACCCTGCACGAAGTCCAGCTTCTGCTCGTTCGGGATCGAGGGATCCAGCGCGGTGTTGAGCTGCGTGTTGAGCTCCTCGACGGTCGGCACCGCGGGCAGGTTGGCGGCGGCCGAGGTCGAAACCTTGGCGCTGGTGGTGGTTTTCGCGGCGGGCTTGTCACCCTTGTCGTCGCTGCATGCGCTCAGCCCCAGGGCCGCAACAACAGCCAGGCCCGCAATCGCGATACGTCCGGTCCTACCAAACTTCATCCACTCGTCCTTACGTCGGGTCCTCTTCGCCCTGCCGGGCGACGGCACGAACCAGCGCCACACGACGCAGGCCTCGATGCCACGGCACCGGACGCTACCCAGCGATGGTGAGGAAACTCTGAGAGGGGGGTCGCGGTGGTCTGTGAGAGGCGTGGTCCGCGTCATGCGGGCGCGGCCGACAATGCGGCGGCGATCACGTGCGGGTCGACGCGGGTCGGCAGCTCGCATTCCTCGGGAATCGGCAACCGCGCCAGCAGATCCGCGGCGTCGGTGAGCGAGCAACGATCCCGCCCGACGACCTCACGCACCACGACAAGGCGAAACAGCGTGGGCCGCGGATGCCGGTCCATCTCCGCGGCCAGACCGGTCAGCCCCCGGTCGGTGTACACACCGCGCAGGCGGTCGGCCCAGTCGGCGAAATCGGCCGCGTACCGGTCGTAGGCGGCGGCCAGATCGCCCCGGCTGGTTCGGGTGAGCGCGGTGAGCAGACGCCAGACGAAGGTGTCGTGATCGTCGGCCACTCCGGGACGATCTTTGGCGAATTCTGTCCAGTCGGCCTTCGCGGCCCAGTGCGCCACGTCGAGGAAGTCCACGACCGGCCTGCGTTCGTGCGCGCGCGGCGAGATCACGGCGCGGAACAGCTCGAACGGCAGTTCGGCGCGTTCGGCCAGCAGTACCGCGTCGAAGAGGTCTTTGCCCTCGGGGTAGGTGTCGCTCGCCAGCCACAACAGTTTCCACGCCAGCGACAGCCGCGGGCTTGCCGTGTACAGCAGCGCGCCGGGGCCTTCGGTGCCGATCCGGGCGACTTCGGTACGCACCGGCGGCTCGGGCAGGTCTTCACCGAAAACGAAGTCCAACTGCACGGTTCCGCCCGGGATCGCGGCCTCGGTGGTGCGCCATGGCAGGACGAGCCTGCGGCCGGGGACGCGGCAATAGGTCCAGATCTCGTCGGCGACGGCCCCGTCGGCCTCGATACGGACGATCCCACCGGCCGCCGCCGAGGTCTGCTGCGCCGCCGCGGCGAGTTCGTCGAGCATGGTCGCGGTCCGCGCGTCGTGCAGCGGCCAATCCGGTGTCAGCACAACGAAGTCCAGGTCGCCCGGTTCCCGCGCGTCGGCGCCGTACCAGGCACGCAGGAGCACGCTGCCGCGCACCATCAACTGCTCCGCCCATGCGGTGCCCGCGACCGCGGCCAGCACGTGGTCGAGCGCGACGCGACGCGCGGCGCGCCAGGTCTCGGCGACCGCCGGATCGTCGAAATACGGCTCGCTCAAACGCATGCCGTACTGCCGATCCTGCACCGAGGGGTCGAAGACCGGCCGCTGCCGGACTCCGTCGCCGACCACCGGAACCAACGTCGGCGGGAATCCCTCGGCCGCCGGCGGCGCATGACCGGGGACCCACTGCTGCTCACCAAGCCACGGTCCGAGCCGGAAGTGCTCCCACGGGATCGGCTGCGCCGGTGGCAGGTCCCCGTCCAGCCAGCCGTCGTCCACCGATTCGTCGCTGTCGTAGACGACGTACTCGTGTTCCCGCGACAGCACCTCGTAGCCGTGCTCCAGCAGTACCAGCTCCAGCAGCTGCAATCGAGTGCCGGAGGTGTGTCTGCCGACCGCGCGGCACCGCTGCGTCACGAACCGTTCGACGCGTCCGTCGGATCGGGTTCGCCTGGCATTGGCCGAGACATGCGCGTTGTGCCCGGCACAGGCCGCCACGACCGCCGCCACGGCGGTATCCGGGGGTAGCAGAAGTTTGAGGTGGTGCTCGAAGTACCGATGCGGCCCCCTGGCCCGGCCCTCCTTGTCGGTCACCGGCACACCCCGCCCCCACGGGTGGACCTCGATCTTCGTCCGGATCACCGGCAGTCCGGCGGCCGCCAGTTCCCGCGCCGCCGCCGCGGCCGCCTCGGCCACCGGTGCGAGGTCACCGGTCCGGCGCAGTGTGAGCATCGGCTGATCGGCGACACGGCCGCGCGCGAGGACGATGTGGGTGAACTTCATCTCCCGGCGCACCGCGAAAGCCTCGGCGGCCGCCAGGGTTTCCGCGTCGGCGGCGCGAACGGTCAGATGCACTTCGAAGGTGCCGTGGAAGTCGACGTCTGTGCTCACCCGCCCATCGTCACACGGCCTCGCGGATCAGCGCAGGGCGGCGATCGCGGCGACGAGGCGGGCGTGGGTTTCCGGGTCGGCGGCGGCGATCAGCCCGTGTGGTTCGGTATGCAGGGGTTGCCCGGCCAGGTTGGTGACCACGCAGCCCGCGGCCTGGCAGACGGCGATGGCGCTGGTGAAATGGACGCTGTCGCGCAGGTCTCCACCGGTGATGTAGGCGGCGCGGCGCCCGGCAGCGACCCAGGCCAGGGCCAGCGAGGTGGACAGGACGCGGGGATGGAATTCCCCCGCGAATCCGGGGGCGTCGAACAGGCTCGCGGGGCTCGACCAGGGAAAGGGGTGGTCGAGATCGACGTCGACGAGGTGGCTGTCGGCCTGGGGTAGCAGCGGCTGATCGTGTCCGTCGGCACGTAGGTGGGCGCCCTGACCGGCCGTCCAGAACACCTCGTCGGCGAAGGGAGCTCCGACCGCGGCGGCGGTGACGGTGGAACCGGTCCGCAGGGCCACGTTCACCGCGACCGACGGCGTGCCGACCGCGAAATTCCGGGTGCCGCAGAGGGGATCGATCATCCAGGTGCGGTCGCTGCCTACCGCCCCGCTGACCCCCGATTCCTCGGCCAGGAAGCGGTCGCCGGGACAGGAGGCGGCCAGCACATCGAGGATGGCCTTCTCCGCGGCCAGGTCGGCCTGGGTGGCGAAATCATCGCCAACTTTTTCATACCGGGTGACTGGTCCGTGAAACGCGGACCGGATTACTTCCGAAGCGACTTCTGTTGCGTGGATAGCGATTTCAACATCGGTGTGGTGCACCGTCTCCACGGTACGGGCGCGCGAGGTCGCCAGCGGGCGAACACGTACCGGTCACATCTCGATCGGTCCGGCGGGATCAGCGCGCCAGGTACACTGCCAGCCCCAGCCCCGCGACACCGACGCTCACCCGCAGCAGGTTCGGTGGGATCACCTTGACCACCGGCGGCCCACACCATCCGCCCGCCAGCGCGCCGAGCGCCAGCGCCAGCGCCGCCCACCAGTGCACCGGACCGAAGGCCGCGAAGCCGACCGCGGCGACCAGATTCGCGATGCCGAGCAGGAAACTCTTGAGAACCGATGCGCTCCACAGTGATTCGGACGTGCACAGCAGCATCATCGACAGGTAGATCACGCCTGCCCCGGCGCCGAAGTACCCGCCGTAGACGGAGATGAGCACGATGCCGGCGGGCACGATCCACGGTGCGTTCAGTTCGCCCACATGGCGGCGCACCAGCGGCTGCACCAGCAGCGCGATCGAGGCGGCGGCGACGAGGAACGGAACGACGAGCTCGAACGCACCGGCGGGCGCCACCAGCAGCGCGAGCGCGCCGAGCAGCCCACCGATCGCCGAGAGCACCGCCCAGCGCACCAGTGTGGCGCCACGCCCGGTGAGTTCGCGCCCCGAGTTCGCCGTCGCCCCCACCCCGACGGCCACCATCGCGACCGTATTGGTGACATTGGCCGCGACCGGCGGCAACCCGACAGCCAACAGCGCCGGATAGGAGACGATCGAGGCCATCCCGGTGACGAACCCCACCAGGCCGGTGAAGAATCCCGCGACGACCAGCAAGAAGAAGTCGAGCGCGGTCACAGACCGACTGTACGGTACGTCCACCTGGGACCAATCCCAGGGCTGTGCCGCCATGGGGACCGCCGGGCAGCAACGAAAAACGGGCGCCCCGAGAAGAGTTCGGGGCGCCCGTCGATCAGGAGGCTAGCAGGCGGTCACCAGCCGCGCTCGGCGAGGCGGTGCGGCTGCGGGATCTCCTCGACATTGATGCCGACCATGGCCTCACCCAGGCCGCGCGAGACCTTGGCCAGCACGTCCGGGTCGTCGTAGAAGGTGGTGGCCTTGACGATGGCGGCGGCGCGCTGCTCGGGGTTGCCCGACTTGAAGATGCCGGAGCCGACGAACACGCCCTCGGCGCCGAGCTGCATCATCATCGCGGCGTCGGCGGGGGTGGCGATGCCACCGGCGGTGAACATGACGACCGGCAGCTTGCCGGTCTGGGCGACCTCACGGACCAGCTCGTACGGCGCCTGCAGTTCCTTGGCGGCCACGAACAGCTCGTCCTCGGACAGCGAGGTCAGGCGGCGGATCTCGGCGCGGATGGTGCGCATGTGGGTGGTCGCGTTGGACACGTCGCCGGTGCCGGCCTCGCCCTTGGAGCGGATCATGGCCGCGCCCTCGGTGATGCGGCGCAGGGCCTCACCCAGGTTGGTGGCGCCACAGACGAAGGGGACGGTGAAGTTCCACTTGTCGATGTGGTTGGCGTAGTCGGCGGGGGTGAGCACCTCGGACTCGTCGATGTAGTCGACGCCGAGGCTCTGCAGGATCTGCGCCTCCACGAAGTGGCCGATGCGGGCCTTGGCCATCACGGGAATGGACACGGCGGAGATGATGCCGTCGATCATGTCCGGGTCGCTCATCCGGGAGACGCCGCCCTGGGCGCGGATGTCGGCCGGGACCCGCTCGAGCGCCATGACGGCCACCGCGCCGGCATCCTCGGCGATCTTGGCCTGCTCCGGGGTGACCACGTCCATGATCACGCCGCCCTTGAGCATCTCGGCCATGCCGCGCTTCACGCGGGCGGTGCCGACGGTGTTGGTGGTCTCAGGCGTAGTCACGGCTGTCTCCTGTGTCATGTGCGCCAATCAGGTCGCTCGTTATGGACACCGTCGATTCTAGAGCCGTCCGAAATCGACCTTCATAGCCAGTTGGGCTCCACTGGCCTTGCCACGACCTGCGGCGATGCGCGTCACGCCCGCCGCTGGCCTGCTCGAGTGGCCCGCGTCTCAGCCCGGACCGGACGCGTCGAACTCGACGTGGACGTCCGTGGCGCCGCGCAATGCCGCAACAGCCGCCGCCTCCGCACGCAGCTGTGTGCGGAGCCGGGAGCTCATCGACCGGAAGGGCGTGACGGTCAGCGTCAGCGTGCGCCCCTTCTTACGTGGCCGCCAGATTCCGGTGATGACGCCGTCGGCCAGCACCGTGCCGGGTGCGCCGACGGTCTTCCACACTGCGCGTTGATGTTTCGGGTCGACGATGGTGTTCCGATCACGCATCTGGGTGTAGGGATCGCTCGGTGGCAGCAGCCGCACCCCGTGCACGGTGGGCGGGGAGTGCAGGGCGGGCAGATCGTCGGTGTGGATCCACGCCTGGCCGCCGCCGAACTCGACCGGGGTGAGCTCGTCTGCCACGCCGGTCCACCACGGGTCCACGTCACCGGCGTCGATGCCGAGCCAGGCGGCGAAATCCTTGCGTGTCGACGGTCCGTAACACCGCAGGTAGCGGCGCAGAAGGGTCGCGCGGGTGGCGGCGGGATCCGTGTGCGGCAGTGGCGTGCCGAGCCAGTCGCCGAGCAGGACGAACGGCGCGGTGTTCTTGACACGCGGCGCCAGGCAGACGAGGCCGCGCAGGGTGTGGATGCGCAGGCAGAAGTGCACGACCGCCTCGCCCAGCGGCTGGTTCGCGCCGTAGGGTCCGGCGGCCCGCCAGTGCGTTCGCTGGGCGGGCGGCAGTGTGTCCGCGATGCGCGCGGCCAGTTCTTCACCGAGTTCGGTGATCGCCATGGCCCGCCGGGAGAGCACCGGCCCGAGCTGCGCGGCGGTGCGGTCCACCACCTCGTCGAGGCCCATACCGAGGGTATCCAGCGCCTGCCCGATGCCGCGGATCAGATGCCGCCGTGCCGTTTCGGTGGTCGGCAGGACGCCGGTGGTGAACACGGGGGCGTCGGCGGTCGGGAAGAAGTACGGCGAGCCGCGCATGCACCAGGTCTGCAGCAGCGACTTCTCCTCGCCGACAAGGTGATCGACACGCTCGGCGGTGACGTCCTCGACGCGGGCGTGCAGGGCCGACAGCGCCGAACCCGGCGGACTGTTCTGGATTCCGCACGCACCGGCCACCGCGAGTAAGTCGTCGGCCGGTCGCCGCGCGGTGAGATGATGCGCGCGAAGCCGGAATCCGATGACCTCGCCGATCTCGGCGGTACATTTCCGAGCTGCCACCGATCGCCTCCCGATCGTCGCCTCTCTGGTGAAACCGGCCCGCCACGCACCGGTTGATCCGCAGGTCAGCGGATCGAGCGCACCACGTGCTCGGTGTCGTCCGCCGCCACGGTCACGGCCTCGGCGAGCAGTTCGTCGAGGTGATACGGGTACACCGCTTCGCCCTTGTCGTCGAGGGCACGGATATCGGTGGGGGCACACCAGCGGTGGTCGGTGATGGTGCGGCGCTCCAGCGCGTTCAGCGCGGCCGGACGCCATTCGAAGCGCGGGGCACGCAGGGCGAAGAACAGTTCCTCGGACCGGATGAGTTCACCGTTGAACGGGAACACCGCGACCCGGCGCCACAGCGGACCGCGCAGCGCCGCCGGATCGACCCGCTGACCGGTCTCCTCGTGGATCTCGCGGACCGCGGCATCACGCAGGCTCTCCCCCGGCTCGACCCCGCCGCCGACGGTGAACCAGAACGCGACCTCGGGCAGCATCGGATCGTGGCCGCGCAGCAGCAACACCCGGTCCTGCTCGTCGAGCAGCACCACCCGCGCCGAGGTGCGGGTGGTGTTCACCTCGAGGCCGGTGGCCGCGGCGGGCGTCGCCCGTTCGGTGATCTCGAAGTAGTGCGGCAGCGGCGCGGTACCGCCGAGGTGCAGCACCCGCACCGGGCGCCGGGTCCGCAGCGCGAGGGTGTCGCGCACGGCGTCGTTGTGGAAGCGGCGCGCGATCAGCACCCTGGCCTCGGCGTCGGCGAGCTCGGCCACGAGCTGGGGCCGCAGCTGGTCGATGTCGACCAGCGACAACGCCGCCGAGAGCTGATTCTCGATCGTCTCGCGGTCACCACGGTCGGCGCGTTCGGCGCGGTCGGCCAGTGCCGCGAGCTGGGCGGCCCGCTCGGCGCGGCGCGGATCGGTGCTCACCGGACCGGCGATGGCCATCGCCACCGCACGCGCCACCACGGCACGCCGGGCCAGGGCCGAGTCGAGGGCGTGCCAGGACTGGTCGGAGCGTACGTGCAGCCGGTCGAGCCGGTTGGCCGTCGAGTAGGCCCAGACGCCGAGTGCGAGCACGAGCAGCGCGATCAGCCCGAGAACGAGGACCGTTGTCGCGGAGAAAGTGATCATCCGGCTGCCCTGACCCTGTTGTCGCCCACGGTGACGGTCTCGTACACCCGCAGGATCTGCTCGGCGACCACCGGCCAGTCGTAGCCCGCGACCACCTGGGTGCCGGTACGCACCAGCCGCTCGCGGGCCGTGTCGTCGGTGAGGACGGTGTCGATCGCGGTGGCCAGCGCGGCGGAGTCACCGACCGGGGTGAGCATGCCCGCGGTCCCGTCGCGCAGCACGCGCCGGAACGCGTCGAGCTCGCTGGCCACCACCGGGGTGCCCGCGGCCATCGCCTCGATCAGGATGATGCCGAAACTCTCGCCGCCCAGATTCGGCGCGACGTACACATCGGCGCTGCGCATCGCGGCGGCCTTCTCCGCGTCGGAGACCTGGCCGAGGAAACGCAGATGCCCCGCGTGCTCGCCCGCCTCGCGGCGCAGCCGGTCCTCGTCACCGCGGCCGACGATGAGGATCTGCACGCCGGGATGGCGTTCGGTGAGCGTGGGCAGCGCGCCGAGCAGCACATCCATGCCCTTGCGCGGTTCGTCGTAGCGGCCGAGGAACAGCACCGTCTTGCCCGCGCGCGGGTACCCGTCGAGCAGCGGACCGCGGGCGAACGCGGAGACGTCGACCCCGTTGGGGATCTCCACCGCGTCCGAACCGAGCGCCTCGACCTGCCAGCGCCTTGCCAGCTCCGACACCGCGATCCGGCCGTTGATCTTCTCGTGGTATGGCCGCAGCACACCCTGAAAGGTGCTCAGCACCAACGACTTCGTGGTCGAGGTGTGGAAGGTGGCGACGATCGGGCCCTCGGCGATCTTGAGCGCCAGCATGGACAAGCTCGGAGCGTTGGGCTCGTGGATGTGCAGCACGTCGAAGTCGTTGCTGTCGATCCAGCGCCGGATCCGGGTGTAGGCCATCGGGCCGAACGACAACCGCGCCACCGACCCGTTGTACGGAATCGCCACCGCGCGCCCGGCCGACACCACGAAATCGGGCAGCGGGGTGTCGTCGGAGGCGGGTGCGAGCACGCTCACCTTGTGGCCGCGTTCGAGGAAGACCCTGGCCAGTTCGACCACATGGGCCTGCACGCCGCCGGGAACGTCGAACGAGTACGGGCACACCATGCCGATCTTCACCGCGCGCCACCTCCCTGGTTCGCCGTGATCCGCGCCAGCCGTTCCGGCGACAGGTCGGCCGCCCACTGCGGCTGCAGCATGTGCCAGTCGGCCGGGTGCGCGGCGATGTTCGCCGCGAACACGTCGGCCAGCCCCTGCGTCGCGGCGGCCACGCCACCGGAGACATCCACCGGCGTACAGGTTTTCAGACCCCAGCCCTCGGTGCCGTCGGCCTCGGTGGTGAACCAGGCGTGCACCGGGATCAGGGCGGCGCCGGTCTCGATCGCCAGCTTGGCCGCACCCGCGGGCATCCAGGTGCGCTCGCCGAAGAAGTCGACGGGCACGCCCTTGCCGGTGAGGTCGCGCTCGCCCATCAGGCAGACGATCCGGTTCTGCCGCAACCGGTCCGCGAGCTGCCCGAACGGCGGCTGCTCACCACCTGTCAGCGGGAACACCTCGAAGCCGAGGCTCTCCCGGTAGGCGACGAACCGCTCGAACAGCGACTCCGGTTTCAATCGTTCGGCCACGGTCGTGAAGGTGCCGTAGTGCTGCACCAGCCACACACCGGCCATGTCCCAGTTCCCCGAGTGCGGCAGCACGAAGACGACGCCGCGGCCCCGCTCCAGGGCCGCGTCGAGGTGTTCGAGACCGTCGACGTAATAGTCGACAGTGCTGTGGTCCATGCTCGGCAGCCGGAACGCCTCGCGCCAATACCTGGCGTAGGAGCGCATACTCGCGCGCATCAGCTCCGCGGGCACCTGCTCCGGGCCGACCCCGAGCACGCGGGCGAGGTTGCGCCGCAGCTGCTCCGGCCCGCCGCCCTTGACGGCACGGTCGGCGCCGATATCGAAGACCTTGCGCACCAGGCCTTCCGGCGCCGAACGCACGATCCGCCAGCCCGCGGCGTACCCCCAGTCGCTCAACCGTTCGGTGAGGCTCACGACGCCGCACCTCCGGTCGTGTCCGGATGCTGCGGCGCCGGCGGGATCACGGTCCGCGCGCCCGGCGAATTGCGGACCGCCAGCACGCGCTGGAACACCGTGATGATGCTCAGCACCGCCAGCGCCCACATCGCCACATACACGGCCGCGGTGAGCCACTCGATGCCCCACTGCCCGCCGATGCCGGTGAGCCCGGTGCCGACCAGCACGATGACGAGCCGGTCCGGGCGTTCGATCAGCCCGCCGTCGGCCGAGAGCCCGCTGGCCTCGGCGCGCGCCTTCGCGTACGAGATCACCTGCGAGGTGACCAGCACGACCAGCGTCGCCGCGAACAGCTGCTTGCTGTGCTCGTGGTAGACCGCCCACCAGGCCAGGCCGCCGAAGATCGCGCCGTCGGCCACCCGGTCACAGGTGGCATCGAGGACCGCGCCGTACTTCGTGCCGCCACCGCGGGCCCGCGCCATCGCCCCGTCGAGCATGTCGAACATGACGAACAGCCAGATGACCATCGTTCCCCAGAACAGGTGCCCGGAGGGGAACAGCGTCACCGCGGCCGCGATCGTCGCGGTGGTGCCGATCAGTGTCATCGCGTCCGGCGTCAGCCCGGTACCGACGAGCGCTTTGCCCAGCGGCGCAGTCGCTTTCGCAAACGTCTGGCGGCCGAAGAAGCTGAGCACGGTTGTTATTCCTCCTGCGACCCGCGGGACACCCGCACCCGATCGGCTGCGGTGTGCGCCTCCCATGCCTCCGCCAGCAGCTGCCGCGTCTCGCGCAACAGCTGCGGCATCACCTTCACTCCGCCGACCACGGTGATGAAATTCGCATCCCCGCCCCAGCGCGGCACGATGTGCTGGTGCAGGTGGTCGGCGAGCGAACCACCGGCCACCCCACCGAGATTGAGACCGACGTTGAATCCGGCGGGCCGCGAGACCCGCTTCATCACCTGGATGGCCCGCTGCGTGAAGGCCATCAGCTCCGCGCTCTCGGCGGGCGTCAGATCCTCCAGGTCGGCGACCCGGCGGTACGGCACCACCATCATGTGACCCGGGTTGTACGGGTACAGGTTGAGCACCGCGTAGACCTGTTCACCGCGGGCGATGATCAGGCCGTCCTCGTCGGACATCTTGGGGATGTCGGTGAACGGGTGCCCGGTGGCGTCCTTGGGCTTCACCTCGCCGGTGATGTAGGACATCCGGTACGGCGTCCACAGCCGCTGCAGCCGGTCCGGCTGACCGGCGCCGGTGTCGACGATCGAACCGGCCTCCGAGGCGATGCTCTCACTCATGCTGCATCCTTTCGGCATGAGCGGGCGCCCTGCGTGGTCACGCAAGCTACCGCCTCCGGGCGCTGACCGCTCATGCTTGTGCCTTCGCCGCGCTGACGACCTCGAACCCCTCGGCGGTGGGCGAGGCGTTCTCGCGGTTGCCGACCCAGGTCAGGATCGTGGCGACCGCGTCGTCGACCGGAACGCCGTTGACCTGGCTGCCGTCGCGGAACCGGAAGCTCACCGCGCCCGCCTCCACGTCGCGCGCGCCCGCCAGCAGCATGAACGGCACCTTCTGCGCGGTCTGGTTGAAGATCTTCTTCTGCATCCGGTCGTCGCTGCGGTCGACCTGGGCACGCACGCCCGCGTCCCGCAGCCGCTCGATCACCGAATCCAGGTGCGGGGCGAAGTTTTCCGCGACCGGGATACCGACGACCTGCACCGGCGCGAGCCAGGCGGGGAACGCGCCGGCGTAGTGCTCGGTGAGCACGCCGAAGAACCGCTCGATCGAGCCGAACAGGGCGCGGTGGATCATCACCGGACGCTGCTTGGTGCCGTCGGAGGAGGTGTATTCCAGGTTGAACCGCTCGGGCAGGTTGAAGTCGAGCTGGACAGTCGACATCTGCCAGGTACGGCCCAGCGCGTCCTTGACCTGTACGGAGATCTTCGGGCCGTAGAACGCGGCGCCACCCGGGTCGGGCACGAGATCCAGCCCGGAGGCCTCGGCGACCTTGGCCAGGGTCTCGGTGGCCTCTTCCCACAGCTCGTCGGAGCCGACGAACTTCTTCGGGTCCTTGGTGGACAGCTCGAGGTAGAAGTCGTCGAGACCGTAATCCTTCAGCAGTCCGAGGACGAACTGCAGGGTGCTGGTCAGCTCCGCGTGCATCTGCTCCTTGGTGCAGTAGATGTGCGCGTCGTCCTGGGTCATGCCACGCACGCGGGTCAGGCCGTGGACCACGCCGGACTTCTCGTAGCGGTACACCGAGCCGAACTCGAACATCCGCAGCGGCAGCTCACGGTAGGACCGGCCACGCGAGCGGAAGATCAGGTTGTGCATCGGGCAGTTCATCGGCTTGACGTAATAGTCCTGGCCGGGTTTCCGCACGGTGCCGTCTTCGTTGAGTTCGGCGTCGAGGTGCATGGCCGGGAACATGCCGTCCTTGTACCAGTCCAGGTGACCGGAGACCTCGAACAGATGCCCCTTGGTGATGTGCGGGGTGTTGACGAACTCGTAGCCGGCGTCGATGTGGCGCTGCCGCGAGTACTCCTCCATCTCCTTGCGGATGATGCCGCCCTTGGGGTGGAACACCGGCAGGCCAGAGCCGAGCTCGTCGGGGAAGCTGAACAGGTCCAGCTCGAGGCCCAGCTTACGGTGGTCGCGGCGCTCGGCCTCGGCCAGCAGATGCAGGTACTCGTCCATCGCCTCGGTCGATTCCCAGGCGGTGCCGTAGATGCGCTGCAGGTCCTCGCGGTCCTGGTCACCACGCCAGTAGGCGGCGGAGCTGCGGGTCAGCTTGAAGGCGGGGATGAACTTGGTGGTGGGGATGTGCGGGCCGCGGCACAGGTCGCCCCAGATCGTCTCGCCGGTGCGCGGGTCCAGGTTGTCGTAGATGGTCAGCTCGTTGCCGCCGACCTCCATGATCTCCGGGTCGTCGATGCCGGACTTGTCGCTGATCAGCTCGAGCTTGAACGGCTCCTTGGCCAGTTCCACCTTGGCCTCGTCGATCTCGACGACGCGACGCGAAAAGCGCTGCGCGCCTTTGATGATCTTCTTCATCCGGGATTCCAGCTTGGCCAGATCCTCGGGGGTGAAGGGCCGGTCGACGCGGAAGTCGTAGTAGAAGCCGTCCTTGATCGGCGGGCCGATGCCCAGCTTGGCGTCGGGGAACTCCTGCTGCACGGCCTGGGCCAGCACGTGCGCGGCCGAGTGCCGGATCACGCTGCGGCCGTCCTCGGAGTCGGCGGCGACGGGCTCGACCTCGACGTCTTCGGTGGGGATCCAGGACAGATCCTTGAGCGCGCCCTCGGCGTCGCGGACCACCACGATCGTGTCCGGTCCCTTGGTCGGCAGGCCCGCTTCCCGCACCGCCGCGCCCACGGTAGTCCCGGCCGGCACCCGGACGAGGGCGACAGGACTGAGGGGTGCAGAGGTGGTCACGGGGATGCTCTCCTTGACGTTTGGGTCCGGCGGGGCTGTCCCCGCCCGGTTGCAGGCACGATCCTACTGTTCCGCCTCCCCGCGAATTATGGCCGGGCTCAGGATAGGCGTCACCTCTCGCGGGCGGCCGACGGTGAGGTTGGCGTTGTGTTCGCCCGTACCCGGTGAGTTACCCATGTGCTCACGAAATCAGCGGCTACGCAGAGGTCAGGCCTGGGCCAGCAGGGCGGCGCGCTCGGCTTGGGGGCGTTTCGGGCAGCTGGTGCACATGGCGCAGCCGGGTACCTCGTAGACCAGGCAGCAGGAGAGGCGTTTGACGAAGGTGCGCTCGCCGACGGTGACGAACCGGGGGGCGAGCAGGCGGGCACCGATTTCGCCCGCCAGCCTGGTTCCGGCCGCTTGGTCGCCCGCGTCGAGCGCCCGGTTGCCGATCGCGTCGGTGACGACGGCCCAGAGTGCGGGCACGCCCGCTCCGGAAACGGCGGCGACCTGCAGGATCACTGCCGTCAATGTCTCGCGCAGTGCGGTGCCGACGGCCTCGGCGGCGTCGTCGAGGACCACGGTCGACCGGAACCGCACACGCTCGACTCCCCCATCGGGTCTGACCTCGCAGTCGAGCTCGTCGAGCGCGGCGATCGGGGCGGGCGTTCCGGCCGCGTAGGCGCTGGTGATCTGATCGACCAGGGCCGAGGCGACCATGCACCACCACAGTGTGCCGCCGACGCGCGGCGTCTCGGTACCCCACGAGCGGCTCATCTCGCCGATCCGGGCCGAGACCCACGCGGGATCGGTGAGCAGGTGTCCTGGGACGATGCTCACGACATCAGGGGACTGCGCAACCATGGCCAATCGACTCCGATCCACCCTGCCACCAACGAGAAGGTTCCGAGCAGCCACAGCGTCGCCAGGACGAGGGCGCAGGTGGCCACCGCGCCGAGGATCTTGATCGTCCACCCGCGCGAGGTGTACCAGTCCATGACGATCCGGTACTTTCCGCGCACCCACGTCAGCGTGTGATGGGCCCAGACGAACTCGGTGGCCAGGATGCCGAACCCCGCGAACACCAGCGCCCAGCCGGGCCCCGGGTACGGGATCGTGACGATCCCGACGAGCAGCACCAGCCCACCGAACACGCCGACGGCGATGCGGTAGCCGACGTTCAGGGTAGGGCGGTGCTCGATGCTCGCCCGGAAGGCGCGCCAGCGCTCTGCGAAGACCGGCTTGCCCGCCGATGCCCCGGCGGTGGAATCCGCCGGGGCATCGGAGGTGTCGGCGGTCGGCTTGCTCATCATCGTTCCAGCCTACGAGCCGCCGACGCCGCCGCTCACACCGTGACGGGGACCTCGTCCCGGTCGGCGATGGTGCGCACACCGTCGACGGTCACCTCGATCACCCGCGCGCCCGCGATGTCGAAGAACAGCCCCGACACCTCGACCCCGCGCTCGGCCACCGCGCGACGGACCGCCGGATGGCGATGCAGCGTCTCGAGCTGCACGGCGACGTTGACCATGCTCAGCTGGTCGGTCTCGTCGAAACCGGCCGCTCGCGCGGCCAGCGCGACCGGGTGGTCGGCCCGGAACCGGTGCAGGCTCGGCTCGGCGTGGCGCAGCCAGGAGCTCAGCCCGCCGTCGGCGTCGGCCCCGGAGTACACCGCCTTCATCGCGCCGCAGGCCGAGTGCCCGCAGACCACGACCGAGCGCACCGCCAGCTCCTCCAGCGCGAACACCAGCGCGGCCTCGACGGAATCGTCGCCGCTGGTCGGCACCAGATTGCCCACGTTGCGGACGGTGAACAGGTCACCGGGACCGCTGGAGGTGATCACGTTGGGCACGATCCGCGAGTCCGAGCAGGTGAGGAAGAACGAATCCGGGTCCTGCCGGTCGCGGAGCCCGTCCAGGTGCGGGCGCACCACGTGGGCGTGGCTGCGATGGAAGGCCGCGACGCCCGCGTTGAGCGCGTCGCTGCCGGACTTCTGGTGCCGCCACGGGCCGAGCAGCTCGTCCCAGGTCGCGCGCCCGAAGCCGCGAGCGGGCGGAGCGCCGGTGGTGTCGGCCATCTTGGCGCTGCCGATCTCCACGAAATCGACGCGGCCACCGCCGCTTTCCTGCTGATGCTGCCAGGATTCGATGGCCTCGAAGGCGGCGTGGTCAAGGAAGTCGACCGTCATCTCCACGGTGACATCGGCGCCTGCGGGCACCTTCGCGAACTCGGCCGACAGCTTCGGCAGGGCCAGGAAGGTGCACGAGCCGTCGATCCGGACCAGCCAGCGCGCACCGTCGGGCAGCGGCGCCGCCGAGACCTGCACCCGCACGACCCGCCACAGCAGCAGGCCGAAAGCCAGTCCGAGCCCGATGATCACGCCTTCGAGCAGGTTCAGGAACACCACGCCGAGCACGGTGACCAGGTACACCAGCAGGTCGCCGGTGCGCCGGGCCAGCCGGATGTGGGCCAGCTTCACCAGCTGGATGCCGATGACGATGAGCAGGCCGGCCAGCGCCGCCTTCGGAATCTGCTCGACCAGGCCGACCAGCGCCACCGAGAACAGCAGGATCCAGCAGCCGTGCATGACCGCCGAGGCCCTGCTGCGCGCGCCCGCCTGCACATTGGTCGCGCTGCGCACGATCACGCCGGTGATCGGCAGGCCGCCGACGAGGCCGGACAATACGTTCGCCGAGCCCTGACCGATCAGTTCGCGGTCGAACCCGGTGCGCGGGCCGGTATGCATCTTGTCCACGGCGACGGCCGACAGCAGGCTTTCCACGCTCGCGATGAGCGCGACGGTGAGCACCATCATCGCGACCGCCGACCAGTTCCCCGACGGCAGTTCGGGCAGCTGCAGCGCGTCGAAGAGCGAGCCGCTGAGCACGATGCGCTCCACCTCGGCCGGCAGGACGAGCGAGAGCACGGTGGCCGCGACGACGGCGACCAGCGGGCCGGGCACCGCGCGCAGCTTCGGCGGCATGTACTTCCAGCCGAGCATCACCGCGATCACGAGGGCGCCGACGAGCACGTCGCCACCGTGCAGCGACATCAGCTGTCCCGGCAGCTCGATCAGGTTGCGCCAGGCGGTGCTGTGCGAGGAGCCGCCGAGCAGCACATGGATCTGCTGCAGCGCGATGGTGATGCCGATGCCCGCGAGCATCGCGTGCACCACCACGGGGGCGACCGCCAGCGCCGCGCGCGCGATCCGGCTCAGCCCGAACAGGATCTGTAGCAGCCCGGCACCGACGACGATGAAACAGGTGACACGCCAGCCGAATTGGGCAATGGATTCGGCGACGACGACGGTCAGGCCCGCCGCGGGGCCGCTGACCTGCAGCATCGATCCACCGAACAGACCGGCGACGATACCGCCGATCACGGCGGCGACGAGGCCCGCCGCGACCGGAGCGCCGGAGGCGACCGCGATGCCGAGCGAGAGCGGCAGGGCGACGAGAAATACCACGATCGAGGCGGGCAGATCGTGGCGCAATACCGTGTCACGCCAGTAGGACGGCGCGGGGTCGGGCGTCGGCGACGCCGGTGCGGCGGGTGGAGCTAGGTCGTTCGCAACAGACATGGTTCTCCTTCGTCGACTCGGCGCGGCCGTAGTCGATGGATGATCAACGTGTCGTGGACGGTCCGCGGACCGTGGAGTAGCTGCCAGCGATGAAGCACGGGAGTCCCGGGGGCGACGACGAACCGGGTCAGGGTGTCACCACAGTATTGGTAAAGACTTGGCAAAACCAGTGTGCCGCAAGAAGAGTGGGTGTCGCCATAAGCGCACGCCCGCTGTGGTGTGACCCACATCAGACCCGCCTCACACCGGCTCGGCCGCGACATCGCTTCGGGTGTCGTCGAATTCGGCGATCCCGTCGACGGTGACCTCGATCACCCGCGCGGTCGCCAGGTCGAAGAACAACCCCGACACCGCGACGCCGCGCTCCACGATGCCGCTGCGCACCGCCGGGTAGTCGATCAGCGTCTGCACCTGCCTGGCGACGTTCACCATGCCCAGCTGGTCGATCGGGCCGAAGCCCGCCAGCCGCGCCGCCTCGGCGACGGGATGGCCGCTGTGGAACGCCGCCAGCGTCGGCTGGGCATTGGCCAGCCAGTCGTCGAGTCCCGGACCGGCCTGCACCTGCGCGTACAGCGCTTCCATCGCACCGCAGCCACTGTGTCCGCACACCACCACCGAGCGCACGTCGAGCTTGTCGAGCGCGTAGATCAGCGCCGCTTCCACCGAGACGTCACTGCCGCCGACCGGCACCAGATTGCCGACATTGCGGACGGTGAACAGGTCGCCGGGGCCGCTGTTGGTGATGACGTTGGGCACGACGCGGGCGTCGGCGCAGGTGAGGAAGAAGGTGTCGGCATCGGGCCGGTGCCGCAGCCCGGCCAGGTGCGGACGCATCAGATGCGCGTGCCCGCGGTGGTAGGCCGCGATGCCCGCGGCGATCGGGTCGACGCCGCCGCTGCGCCGCCACGGCCGGATGGCCTCGTCGACCGCTTTGCGCGCGTGCCCGTGTTCGGGCGGTCCGTCGTTGGCACGGGCCATGCGTGCGGTGCCGAGTTCCACGAAATCGACTGCGCTGCCGCCTGATTCGCGAGCGTCGGCCCATTCGGAGAGCAGTTCGCAGGCGGCGTGGTCGAGGAAGTCGACGCTCAGTTCGACCGTCACGTCCACGCCGGCGGGCACCTTCGCCAGTTCGGCCGTGAGCCGGGGCGCGGCCAGGAAGGTGCAGGTGCCCGCGATGCGCACCAGCCAGGTCCCGTCGGCGCGCGGCGTCGCGGCGATGGTGAATTTCACGACCCGCCACAGCAGCAGCGCGAACGAGGCGATCAGCCCGATCACCATGCCCTGCAACAGGTTCAGCGACACCACCGCGATCACGGTGACGAGGTAGACGTAGATGTCGCCGGTGCGGCGGGCCCGCCTGATGTGGGCCAGCTTCACCAGCTGCACCCCGATCAGCACCAGCAGCCCGGCCAGCGCCGCCGTCGGGATCTGCCGGACCAGGCCGACCAGCGCGATCGCGAACACCAGCACCCAGCAGCCGTGCATGACGGTGGCGGCCCTGCTGCGGGCCCCGGCGTTGGCATTGGTGATGCTGCGCACGATGACCGCCGCGATCGGCAGGCCGCCGAGTGCGCCCGAGGCCATGTTGGCCGCACCCTGGCCGAGGAGTTCCCGGTCGAAGTCGGTGCGCTGATCGGGTCGCATCTTGTCGACCGCGACGGCCGAGAGCAGGGTCTCCACACTGGCGATGAGCGCGACGGTGAGCATGGTGAGCGCGATCGGCAGCCAGCCGCCGTGCGGCAGCGCGGGCAGGCCGATGCCGTCGAGGAGCGAGCCGTCGAGGCGCACCCGTTCCACCGTCAACGGCAGCACCAGCGAGGCCACCGTCGCCACGACCACCGCGACCAGCGGGCCGGGCACCACCCGCACCCCGCGCGGCAGGAACTGCCACCCGATCAGCACCGCGATCACCAGCAGTCCGACGAACAGGTCACCCTTCTGCACCGACATCACCTGCTGCGGGAGTGCGGCGATACTCGCCCACGGCGAGCTCACCGTCGCCCCGCCGAGGAGCACGTGTACCTGCTGCAGCGCGATGATCACGCCGATCCCCGCGAGCATGGCGTGCACCACAACCGGCGCGATGCCCAGCGCGGCGCGCGCGATCCGGCTGAGCCCGAACAGGATCTGCAGCACGCCCGCTCCGACGGTGATGAAACACATGGCGGCCCAGCCGAATTGCTGCACGGCGGCCGCGACGACGACGGCGAGACTGGCGGTCGGCCCGCTGACCTGCACCGCCGAACCGCCGAGCAACCCGGCGACGACGCCACCGACGGCCGCGGCGATGAGCCCCGCGACGACCGGCGCGCCGGAGGCCAGCGCCACACCCAGCGATAACGGCAACGCGACGAGAAAGACCACGACGGATGCCGGAAGATCATGCTGGAGAACAAGTTTCAGCGAGACGCGCGACAGCGGGCGCACTGCCGCCGCGGTAGGGCCAGGATCATTGTCGGTCATCATTCTCCTTCGCCGGGGCGGACTGGCGCCCGGTTCATCGGTCGAACATGCACTGGCAATTGATGCTGAGCTGCGAGCGAACGGCGGAAGTGCGGCACTGCTCGAAGAGAACCGACCCGAGACACAGGGTCGGGCCAACAGTAAAGAATTACCCAAGCGTAGGGAAAGCCCTCGAGGCGAATGGGACGAATCGCGACTCAACTGTGACGTGCGCCACACGCAATACGTCGTGCCCGACGCGGCTCGGCCATGCCGCCGACCAGCCCAAACGATCCGGAATCGAGAAGCCCCGATCAGCCGTGCAGTGGAACCATCGTTTCCATCGACTGGTACAGCGAAAGGGGTTCTCGATGAACATCACCCGGGTCCGACGAGCCCATCGATGGCTCGTCACCACCTTCACCGCAACCTCGGCCCTCCCCCCGATCCCTCTCGCCACCCTCTTCTTCTCCGGGCTGTACACGCTGACGGCACCGCGGCTCCAGGCACGGCACACCACCCCTGCCGCGTAGACGGACCACACCCCGGTCCCCCCAGCGCCACCCGCCGCAGCCGGTTGCCGCCGCAGGATCGGCGGCCGTTGCGACACGGTCTCACTCCGCGATTGTGCCGCCAGCCAGGGATAATCTGCTCCGGAGCCCCCGGGAGCACACTCGAGAGTAATTTTCTTGGCTTACTACTTGACGGGCTGCGGACTGCACAGCAAAATGGTGATCGGGGATGGAAACGCCAGTCGGCACAAGGGGGATGATTCGGCATTATTGCCCGAAAGCACTGCGGTACGCGACGAAGGATGAATTCTTGTCGATGCCCGATCCGGCGCCGGATGGCAAAATAGACTATGGCTGTGCAACCTTTTTGCGACAGCTGATATATCGGCGATTGAATCGCCCCCTTCCCTGACGTTCATTTGATCCGGATCGAGTCGACAAATTCGCTGATTCTTCAGTCGAGCTTCCGAGTCGAGTAGATTCGGCGCGGGATGAGACCGCCTCCAAGGGGAGTGCGAGGAAAAGGAAGGGAAATAGAAATGGAAAAGAACTCGGACAAGAAGGTGTACGAGAAGCCGGCTGTCGCCAAGTGCGGGGAGTTCCGGACGCTGACCGGCGGGCTTTTCACGACGATGTCCGACTTGCTGGTCGGGCGTCGGGGAATGATCTGATTCGACACCGTACCCGAGCTCGAATAATAGGGGGTTAGCAGATGACTGGCGATGCTCGGACAGGATTCGTCGTCCTTCCCGACAACGAGGCAGGATCGGGCATCGCCAGGCGTCTGATTCCATGGGGACAAATATTGGCCGAACACCCGTCAGGCCGGCCGATGATAGTCGGAGATTGTCGAGACCGACCAATCATGCACGCGGTAGGACCCGCAGCGCGAGTAGTGATACTCGGACACGCTCTGGTCGACGAAGGAATGGTTCTCAAGAATGCGATGTCGATCGAGTCGGCAACCCATTGGCGAACTGTACTCGACACGATAGATGGGTGTTTTCATTCCGTCGTCCACGTACGTGGTGAGGTCTATGTCAATGGTTCACGATACGGCTCTCGCGGCCTGTACCGATGTAGAGTAGACGGCATCGACATTGCTGCCGACACTGTGCATGCCCTTCGGTATCTTGTCGGCGGGAAGCTCGATGTCGGCGTCCTCGCCGCGCATCTGCTCGAGCCCATACCCCACCACCTCGCCCAACGTCCGTTGCTCGGGGGAATCGAGCCGGTGTCGCCAGGCACTGGGCTGATCATCACGCCGAGGGGGAGGTCCCGGCCGGTCGAGGGTCGAACGGAAGCACTCTCTGTTGAGGGCCTTGACGAAGGGGCACAAGAGGTCCGGAATCGGCTCATAGGTGCTGTCTCGGCGCGCACTGCAGCAGGCGGCACGGTAACTTCCGAGTTTTCCGGTGGCTATGACTCGACATCGATCAGCTTCATTGCCGCCAGGGGGCCGGCCGAGATCAAGCTACTGACGGCGCAAGGGCGCGATTCCGCCAATGAGGACCTGGAGTGGGCTCTGCGTGCCGCACAGCACATGCCGGCGGTGGAGCACACGATCCTCCCCGATTCCCAGTTGCCCCTGACATACGCCGGGCTGGATGACGGGCCGACCTGGTTGAACGAGCCGTCACCGCTGATCGTCGGCAGAAGTCGGGTTGGTGCGCTCGCACGACTGGCTTCGACGTTCGGTTCGGGTGTGCATCTGACCGGTCACGGAGGTGACCACGTCTTTACCGGATTGCCTACGCTCTATCGCGATCTGCTCTGGCATCGCCCGCTCACCGCGTGGCGAGGGCTGCGCGGCTATGGAGCCCTTGGCGGATGGCGATGGCGAGACCTGTTGTATGACGCTGTCGAGCCAACCGCGTACCACGCGTGGTGGAAAAAGAACTACAGGCCGGTCGCGGGCATACCAGAAAAGCGCAAACCGATGTTGGGCTGGGCCATTCCTCCATCTTTACCCGTGTGGACGACAGAAGCCGCTGAAGAAGCAATCAGCGACGGCATCCTCTGGATGGCATCCGCGACCGTACCGCTCGCACCTGAGCGGGGTCGGCACGTGGAATTGGAGTCGATCATCGAGGGCGCCAGGACGGTGGCCGTTTTGAATCGGATGTCGCTAGCTGCCGGTGGACCACCTCTGGCGGCACCCTACTTCGACGATAGGGTGATCACCGCGTCTTTGTCGGTGGCCGTTCAGCATCGGGTCAGCGCGTGGACATACAAACCTCTACTCAACGCCGCGGTACGCGGGATCGTTCCTGATGTAGTACTGCAGCGGCAGACGAAGGACGACGGCTCCCATGATGTCGAGAGCGGATTGCGAAAGCATCGCGATGAACTCGTGGCCCTCTGGGAAGATTCGCGACTCGGCGATGTCGGACTCATCGACGCAAAGAAGCTGAAACATTTGTGCGCCAATCCCAGTTCGTTCGAATTGGAGGAGGGAACGATGTATACAACGATTGCCTGCGAACTCTGGCTACGAGACCTGGAGCGAAGCTTCATTTAACCAAGAGAACAGAAGGAACATGGATAGCGTGACCCTGAGACCCGGCTTGTCTTTCGTGCGAACGGATTATGGAGGCGCGATTCTCGATACACAGCGAGGCGAATATTGGCGACTGAATCCGGTAGGGGCGGAAGTGTTCGCATCGCTTGTCGCGGACAGTAGTGCCGACCCCGTTGCCGCAGTTCTCGGCCAGTTCGACATCGATGCAGCCACGGTAGAGCATGACGTAAGGGAACTCTTGGACCACCTTCGGGATGTTGGACTGGTGCTCACGTGAGCTATCACATGGCCCTCGGGACCGAACCAGAGGCGGAGGGACGCAGGGGTGAACGATTTTCCGCCAGGTGGGCAGTTCGAGTCGCGAGAATCATTGTCATGTTGCCCCCGCACCGGATCGAGTGGCTGTTGAATAAATTGCACCGCGGGAGTTCTCCGGCTGCGTTCGACGATGCCGAACGATGGAGACGGCGGGTCGTAGAGGTGAGTCCCGCTGCCGCCGGACGATACGGGTGCTTGATCAGATCTGTGGCAACCACGCTGTTGGGCCGAAGATACGGTGCGTGGCCGACCTGGTGTGTCGGCGTTCGCACGGAACTGCCGTTTGCAGCCCACGCATGGGTGGAAGCAGAAGGCAAGCTTGTCGGTGAGCCCGGGGACATGGCTACATTCAGCCGGCTGATCGTGGTCGGCCCGCAGGCGAACGTGGGTGAAGATGTCAACGGACAACGGTAAACCTCCGCACAACGGGTCGTGGCTGCGGAGAGTCGGGGCCTTGCTCAGGTTGGTTGCGCCGCACCGGAAGTCCTTGTCGGTAGCGACGGCGCTTCTTCTCGTGGGTACCGGATTGTCGCTGGCGCAACCGCTGCTGGCCGGACAGGTCGTTCGGGATGCGGTTTCGGGTGAGACGATCGTGTGGTCCCTTGCGGCGTTGGTCGGGGCCTACGTTCTGTATGCCGTCACCGATACCGGCGGGCACTACATCCTCGAGCGATCGGGCGAGTCCGTGCTCTTGACCGTGCGCAGTCGCTTGGCCGGGCATCTGCTGAGGTTGAGAATTCCCACACTCGAGTCGCTCCGGGTCGGGGACCTGATCTCGCGGGTGACGCTCGATTCGGCGGTGGTCCGGAATGCCGTCGGTTCCAGCCTTGTGCAGATATTGACCGGGGCGATCACCCTCGTTGGAACCATCGCGGTGATGATCTATATCGATTGGCTGCTGTTCTCGATCGTCATCGTCACCGTTGCCGTCGCGGCAAGTGCGATGTTGCTGGTCATGATGAGGATCGAGAAAGCATCGACACAATTGCAAGAGAGTGTGGGCGCACTTTCCGCGGATATCGAACGGGCGCTCACCGGAGTTCGTACGGTCAAGGTGAACAATGCCGAGGAGCGTGAGCACGAACACCTGACCGAGTTGGCCGGTGCAGCGTTTTCCGCAGGCATGCGAGCTGCCAGATTGAAAGCACTGGGAAATCCGGCCATGCACCTGGCGGTGACCGGTTCGTTCGTTGTCTCCCTGCTGGTCGGCGGTGTCCGGGTCGCGAACGGCCAGATGGAGTTGAGCGGCCTTGTCTCGATGATGCTGCTTGCGATGAACTTGCTGATCCCGGTCAGCGATCTCTTCAATGGCTCGGTCGGACTTCAGCAAGCCCTGGGTGCCCTCAGCCGGATCGAATCTACACTCCAATTGCCTTCCGAAGACAGTGATGACGTCCGGCACAACGTCATCGAACCAGCCGTTGATTCGCCGAGAACGATATTCCACAAGTCCGCCGAAAATGGAGATCTCGCGCTCGAGTTCCGTAATGTTCATTTCTCGTACGACGAGAGAAAGATTCTCGACGGAGTAACTTTCTCGGTTCCACCGCGCGGGCATGTGGCGCTGGTCGGGCATTCGGGTGCCGGAAAGTCGACAGTGTTCTCACTGGTGAGCCGATTCTATAATCCGAACGACGGCGATATCCTGCTGGCAGGGCGATCGTACAGCGATCGGCCTCGCCGGGCGTGGCGCTCGGAAATCAGCCTGCTGGAACAAAACGCGCCACTGCTGTTCGGGAGTCTTCGAGACAATCTGACCTATCGGCAGCCGGGCCTCGCGGAGGATGACCTCCAGCACGCGATAGAGCTCGCCGGGCTGGCAGATCTTGTCGCAAGGCTGCCTCGTGGCCTCGACACCCCCGTCGGTGAGCATGGTGTACTCCTGTCCGGCGGCGAGCGGCAACGAGTGGCGTTGGCACGGGCGTTGATACGGCGTCCGGTGCTGATGATGCTGGATGAGCCGACGGCGATGCTGGACGCCGAGACCGAGAAGGCGTTGAACGTGACCATCCAGGCCGTGCGAAAGGAGTGCGCGCTGTTGGTCATCGCCCATCGCCTGTCCACGATCCGCGAAGCCGAAACCGTCGTGTTCCTCAAGGACGGACACATCGTCGACACCGGCCCGCACGACGAATTGGTTGCCCGCAACGGTGACTACCGGCAGCTCGTCGGCGCGAAGGTGTGAATGTGCCAGGACCGGCGAGTGGTCGACAAAGGTCCTCACCCGATGTCGACCACCCTCGCCCAGGTGGGTGGGGTGTCCGGGACATAGTCCGGGTTGTCCTCGCTCCACGAGTCCTCCCGGCGGAACAGGCCGACCACGGTGCGGCAGGCGGGGCGTGTTGCCGGCCAGGGGGTTTGGCCGTCTGTCAGGGCGACGATCACGTCGGGGCGGGTGCGCAGGGCTTGGGCGAAACCGGTTCGCAGGTCGGTGCCGCCGCCGCCGATCAGTGCCATGCCCTCGGCGCGGCACAATGGGACGGCGATGCGGGCCGCGGTGTCGCACGAGAACACGGTGACGAGGTCGCGGCGGCCGCCGACGGCGTGGGTGATGGCGGCTACTTCGAGTAGCGCGCTGCCGAGTTCGGCATCGCTGACCGATCCCGAGGTGTCGATGACGACGGCGACCCGCGGTGGCATGCGGCGCAGGCTCGGCAGCACGACGCCGGGTAGCGCGGCCGAGCGGCGTGCCGGGCGGCCGTAGGTGTAGTCCGCGCCGACGCCGGGGGCCGATGCGGCGGAACGCAGTGCCGCTCCCAGCAGGTCCCGCCATGGCTGGGGCGGGTGCAACGCCTTCTCCGCCCACCGTTGCCACCCCTGGGGCGTGTTCCCCGGGCGGCCGACGATGCCCTGCGCCACCCGGAATCGGACCGCGGCGCGTTCCTGTTCACTGAGCCCGTCCGCACCGTCGGGCCCCAGTTCCCAGTCGCGGTCGAGGCCGTCCGCGCCGCTGCCGCAGTCGAGCCAGGCGAAGTCCTGGGTGAGGTGCCCCAGGCTGAACTCGCGCAGGTAGTCCTCCATGAGTTTGCCCGCGGCCAGACCGAGGGTCGCGGGCATGACCGCCCCTGTCGGCCAGACCAACCCGGCACCGAACACGTCGTCGTTGATCTCGGCGTCCGCCGCGATGTTCATCCGCAGGCGCTCCGCGGGACCGGTCAGGTCGTGCGCGCGGGCGTATCGATCGCTGCGCCCGTGATGGTCGCGCAGCAGATGCGAGACCTCGTGCACCAGTACCGAGGCGAGCTCCTCCTCCGGCGTGCAGTCGACGAACGCGGGAGACACGTAGCACCGCCAGTGCTTGTCCACCGCCATCGTCGGCACCCGCCGTGCCTCGACGATGTGCAGTGCGTACAGGGCCGTCGCCAGGTACGGACGGGCCGAGACCGCGTGCAGCCGAGCGGCATACAGCTTGTCGTGGTCCAGACCCGCGATCTGCGCCGTCATCGGCGAACCTCGGCGACACGGGCCGCGGCGCGATCGGCACGCTGGGACACCGACACCATGGCGGCCAGCTGTTCGATCGCTGCCGGAACCTCCCAGTTGTCCCGGCGCAAGGTGGCGAGCGTGGTCGCCGGCACCACCACCAGATCGGGGGCTCCGGTGTCCACCGCCTTGACCAGCAGCTTCCACGCGGCGGCCCAGCGGGCCTTCTCCGGGCGTTTGCGGACGGCGGCCACCACGGCGTCGAGCGCGGCTTGGCGCAGATCTCCCCGCTCGGGCAGCTCGGCGGCGTCCGGATCGGCGAGCAGTACCTCCGGGTCGGGCAGATCCATCCGGTCGATGCTGGTCAGCAATTCGAAGCCGGGACCGTCGCCGACCGTGCCCCGCACCAGTATCGATAGCACATCGCGACTCGCGTCCGCCGCGGTCGCGAAGGCGATCAGCCGCAGGGTCATCTCCCAGCTGCGCGGCGACGCCCAGGCACCGCCCCGGCGGGTTTCGGTGGTGGGCATCTGATGCACGAGTTTCGGCCGGGCAGCGAGCAGCCCGCACACCGCGCGCCGGGCGAAAGCCACTGCCTCCGGCAGCTTTTCGGGTGCGAGCCGGGGCAGTGTCGCCCGTGGCCACGTTCCGCCGAGGCCGCGGACGACGACGTCGTGGTCGTGGGTCCACTGCAGGTGCACGAAACGGTTCGCCAGCGGGGGGCTCAGCTCCCAGCCGTCGGCGGCCGAGGAGCGCGGGTTGGCGGCGGCGACGATGCGGACACCAGGAGGCAGTTGCAGCGCGCCGATCCTGCGCTCGAGGACCACGCGCAACAGGGCGGCCTGCACAGCGGGCGGTGCGGTCGACAGTTCGTCGAGGAACAGCAGTCCGCGACCGGTGCGGGCGAGTCGAACGGCCCAGTCCGGTGGGGCCATGGGGACTCCGTGTGCCGCGGGGTCGTCGCCGATGATCGGCAGGCCCGAGAAGTCCGACGGCTCATGCACGCTCGCGATCACCGTGGTCAGCGGCAGGTCGAGGGAGTCGGCGAGCTGGGTCAGGGCGGCGGTCTTGCCGATTCCTGGCTCGCCCCACAGGAGTACCGGCAGGTCGGCGGCCACGGCCAGCGTCAGCGCCTCGAGGCGGGTATCGGGACGCGGCTCGGTGGCTACCTCGCTCAGCAGGGCAAGCAGCTCGCCTGCGACGTCGAGCTGAGAGTCGGTGGCTGGAGCCGGGAGCGGAGCGCGGAGAGTGTGAACAGACATGCGTGAATCACCTTTGGGTTCAGAAGAATTCGATGGATGCGAGGCGCGCCGTGCAGGGCATGGCGGGCTGCGGTGCTCGTCAGATCGCGGTCGCGTGGCGTGGGTGCGCGCCGTGCTCGCGGCGAGCGCGGAGGGCAGGGTAGCGAAGACCATGACCTGGTGCGGGGAGCCCCGCCCGGAACAGGCCGTAGGTGATCCGCCGCTGCGCGGATGCTTCCAGTTCGTGCAGAAGCGGACCGTCGCGCAGCAGCGCCTCGGGCCCGAGGAGGTCTTCGACGACAGCGAGCGCACCGGCGGTGTCGCCGTGGTCCAGTCGTTCACGAACGCCGACAAGGCAATCCGGATGGCGATGCGCCTGGTCGATGACCTGCAGGCAGGGCAGCGGGGTGCCGGTCAGAGCGACCAGCAGTTCCTCGCGCCGGATTTCGGCCGGATCGTGATCCAGTGCGGCGAGCACCCCGTTCACCAACCCGATCCGGTGGAGCTCTCCCCGGCACGCCACGAACCGCTGACCTGCGCTGATCCGGGGTGGATCGGTCGGCGAACAGTCCGGGTCGAGCGCCGAGGCGACCAGCGGATGCAGCCGGTCGGCCGTGATCGCACCCGCGCGGATCAACGCCAGATCGGGCAGCACCCAGGTCGCCGCGTCGGGCAGGACCGGCAGCGCGGACACACCGCCGCGCGGGTATTTCTCCGCGATCCGCACTGCGGGCGGTTCGTCCCCGGCTGAACTCAGGTCCAGGACCAGGCGTCGCCGTGCTCCGTAGCGCACGAGCACCAGACCGCCCCGAGCTTGCTCGGCCCGCAGCAGAATCGCCGCCTCGGCCGCCCATCGGTCGACGGCACAATCCTGCGGTACCAGGGCGACGGGGTCCACCGCCCGCGGGTCGGTGACAGTGGCACCGGCGCGGTCACCGTCCGCGGGGAATCGCGTTGCGCCCGAACGCATCCGCAACTCGTCCGCCCTGCGCGCATCCCACAGGTGACGGTGCAGATCGAGCCGGTAACGCCGGTTGGGCCGGGCATGCGGGTGCATACCCGTGCCGGATCCCGGCCTTGATCCGTCCCACAGCGCGAGACCGATCCGCTGGCCCGCATCCGCCCACGCAGGTGCGGTGCGGACCACCAGGTGCACGGGAGTCATTCCCCCGCTACGGAATTCGGTGGTATCGGCATCGTAGCGAGCCAGCGCCATCGTCAGCCCCGGCCTGAGCAAACCGTCAGGCGCGACTCTGGGCAGATGCCAGCGCAACAAGTCCGGCGCCAGATGACGCAGATCAGCCCGCACCCGCGCGGCGAGTTCCCGGCCATGGGTACGCGCCAGCGACCGCAGATCGATATCGACATCGACGTGAGCGGCGGCGCAGGCCCCGGCCCAGTCCCCCACTCGGCGCCGGGTGGTGGCGATATCGATCATGGTGGGCGGCACCGCGAACTCACGCACGCGCAGCCAGAAGGAAAGACGAGAATCGTCCCCGTGATGTGTTGGGAGAGAAGCCGGTTCGATGACCGGCGTCGGGCTCAACGGCCCGGGCGCAGAACGCCCTTTCGACGAGATGTCATGCGCCAAGTATGCACAATGATCAACTACCCGACAAGCGTCGACGTTCGGCTCACGACAGCAGATGGCGCCCGACCAGCGGTCAGGCGCCATCTCGCTCCAGTGTCGCTGTGCTGATTACCCCGCGTCGGCGGCGGCCAGCTCACGCGCCTCGGAGTGGGCGCCGACCTGCGGATACGTCGGGTACTCGATGCCCGAGATGTACTGCACCGTCCGCACCACCTGGCACGAGTAGCCGAACTCGTTGTCGTACCAGACGTACAGAATCGCGGTGTCACCCTCGACGATCGTGGCGTTGGCGTCGATGATCGACGCCGCGCGCGAGCCGATGAAGTCGCTCGAGACCACGTCGTTGGCGGCGGTGTAGTCGAGGTTGCGGCTCAACGGGCCCGCCAGCGAGACCTGACGCAGGTAGGCGAGCACGTCCTCCTTCGTCGTCTCCTGCTCGAGCTGCAGGTTCAAGATCGCGACCGAGACGTCGGGCGTTGGCACGCGGATCGAGTTGCCGGTGATCTTGGCCTTGAAGTCCGGCATCGCCTTCGCCACGGCGGACGCGGCGCCGGTCTCGGTGAGCACCATGTTGAACGGCGCGGACCGGCCACGGCGGTCGGCCTTGTGGTAGTTGTCGAGCAGGTTCTGGTCGTTGGTGAACGAGTGCACCGTCTCCACGTGCCCGCGCAGGATGCCGAATTCGTCGTCCATGGCCTTGAGCGGCGGCACGATCGCGTTGGTGGTGCACGATGCGCAGGAGAAGATCTGCTGCGTGAGGTCCTGGTCGCGGTGGTTGACGCCGTGCACGATGTTCGGGACGTCGCCCTTGCCCGGCGCGGTCAGCACGACCTTCGCGATGCCGGGGCGCAGGTGCTGGGACAGACCGTCGCGGTCACGCCACCGGCCGGTGTTGTCGATCAGGATCGCGTTGTCGATGCCGTAGTCGGTGTAGTCGATCGTCGTCGGGTCATCGCTGTAGATGAACTTGATGACGTTGCCGTTCGCGGTGAGCGTGTTGTTGTCCGCGTCGACCTTGATGGTGCCGTTGAAGTGGCCGTGCACCGAGTCCCGGCGCAGCAGCGAGGCGCGCTTGGCCAGGTCGTCGTCGCCGCCCTTGCGCACCACCACCGCGCGCAGTCGCAGCCCGTTGCCGGATCCAGCCTTCTCGACGAGCAGCCGGGTGACCAGGCGCCCGATGCGGCCGAAGCCGTAGAGGACGACATCGCGCGGGCCCTGCGGCTCGGCCTTGTTGCCGCCGATCACCTCGGCCAGCACCGCCGCGGTGAATTCCGGGATCGACAGTCCGCGATCATCGGCGCGATAGGTCATCACCAGCTGACCGAGGTCGATCTTGCACGGCCCCAGATCCAGCTCGCTGAGCACCTGCAGGAACGGCAGCGTCTCGTCGACGGACAGTTCCTCACCGGCGATCTGCCTGGCGAAACGGTGGGTCCGCAGGATGCTGATCACCGACTTGTTCACCAGCGACCGGCTGTGCAGCAGGATTGTCACACCCTTCGCGCGGTACAGCGTGCCGATGATCGGGATCATCGCCTCGGCAGCGGCTTCCTGAGCATTCCAGCGGTCAAGTTGTTCGGTGGTCAACACACGTCCTCAGGTTTCCTCGATAGGTAGTCCCCATCGATGCTAAAGACGCCCGCGATTTCACCGAGACCGGCTCCCCACCGGTGAGGTGCAGGCCACGCCGGGGTCTCCCTGCGGTGTCGGCGGCGTAGGCCATTCGAGCACTACTATGGGCGCCAGCAGCGCGGTGCACCGACGCGATGTCACCGCGACCGGTGGCGGGCGTTCACGAAGAGGGGCAGCATGCGACTCACCGCAGCGCTTTCAGTGGCAACCTCCACCGTCATCGTGATGTCGGCGTTCGTGGCGTCCTGCGCGCCCGCACCCGAGCGGTTTCCTCGTGCCGAGCTCGAGTCCGATCTGATCCAGCTCCTCCGGGAGGGCAACGTGCCCGGCGCACAACTCGTGGCGACCGACCGTGACCACGCGATTCAGCTCGACGGCGGGTTCGGTGACCTCACCGCCGAGACACCGTTTCCGGATGCGGCACGCGTGCGGATAGCCAGCACTACCAAGACCTTCGTCGCCACCGTCGTCATGCAACTGGTCAGCGAAGGCCGCGCGGCACTCGACGTCGCGGTGGAGCACTATCTCCCCGGAGTGGTCACCGGTCCCGGTGGTGACGGAAACCAGATCACTCTGCGCCAGTTGCTCAGCCACACCAGCGGCATACCGGACTATCTGCCGTTGCTCGGGCTGAGGTCCGAGGCGGATCTGCGGGTATCACGCCCTGTCGACGAGTTGATCGGCATGGCGCTGGCCCGTCCGGCCATGTTCGAACCCGGTGTGGAATTCCGCTACTCGAATACCAACTACCTGCTGCTCGGGCAGGTCGTCGAGCGCATCACCGGTGCGTCGATCGCGGACGAGGTCACCCGACGGGTGATCCGCCCGCTCGACCTCACGGATACCTACTGGCCGGAACCCGCGGAACAAACGATTCGCGGACCGCACCCCAGGGCATACCACTTCTTCGGCGACGAGCGCGCAGACGTCACCGATATCGACCCCAACTGGGGACTGCCCGATGGCGCCATGGTGTCGAGTGGCCGTGATCTGAATCGGTTCTTCACCGCGCTGATCTCCGGTCGGCTGGTACCGGCAGCCGAGTTGGCGGAGATGACCAAGACCAGTACCGTCGGCCTGGCGGGAATCACCGGTGCCGGTCTCGGACTGTTCCGGCGGACCAGCAGCTGCGGACTGGAGGCGTGGGGCCACAACGGCGCCATCTACGGTTTCTCGGTGCTCGTCGCCGCGACCGCGACCAGTGCCGTGACGATCAGCTTCAACCAGATGCCACGCCTCGCCGACGCCGCCCGATTCGACCCGGCCGTGCTCGCCGACAAGGCGCTGTGCGCGTTGAACGATCGGCCGACGCCGAGCCATCGATGACGGCCCAGGGGTCAGGACGGCGGCCGGTAGGTAACTTCCAACGCGACGGCCTCGTCGATCTGCGCAGGCGTCAGCAACCCGACAGTGTGTGAAACGGCAGCGCCTGCGGCCGCGGTGCGAATCGCGAGCGCCGCGGCGGCGACATCGTCCGGCGCATCGCCGATGACGAACAGATCGTCCTCGCCGAACGCGAAATAGCAGGCTTCCACCTTCCCCCCTACGCTCTCGACCATCTCCGTGATCGCCGCTTGGCGCGCGCTGCCACCCTGCGCGAGGAGGCCATGTGCCCCTTCCTGGAGATAGCTGACCCGCCACATGTACTTGGGCATACCTACCAACCTCCTCAGCTGAGACGATCTCGGCGAGACCGAGCCTAGGACCTCACCGCCCCCGAACTCGCCCGGCACGAACCCTGTCGTCGCAATGATGCGCCACTGCAACTGCGGCGATATCTGAAGAGCTCCCGTACGGTGCGGGGCAGGCGCGCAGTTCACCCGTTTCAGGTGAGGCAGACCGGTATTCGACCACCTAGCGTGACCGGGATGACTGCACCGCAGGACATCCGCGGAGGCTTTCCGCATAGCGCGGCTGTTCGTCGGGCTTATGACGAACTCGATTACAACCGGGCATTGGCGATGTATCGGTTCTTCTATCCCACCGTCTCGCTGGAAGCGACCTGGCGCGGAAATCTCAGCGCGGGAGCAGTGCCGAACACCGTGATGGCCTTGCTGGTCGGCACGCCGGACCAGTACGTGTTCACGGCCAACTCCGACACCCCGTACTCCGGACTCATCGTCGACCTGTCCGCCGGGCCGATGGTCGTGGAGATACCGCCCGGCACCCTCATGGGCACGGCCAACGACCTCAACCAGCTCTGGGTGCTCGACCTGGGCCTGCCCGGCCCCGCGGGCGCCGACGGCGGTCAGCACCTGCTGCTGCCACCCGGCTACGCCGGTCCGGTCCCCGAGGGATATTTCCCGGGTTCCGCAACGACCAACCGGGTCCTTGTACTCGTGCGCGCACTGCCCCACGGCACCGACGTCGACGCCGCGATCGCGCTGATGCAGCAGGTCAAGGTATATCCGCTGGGCGCCGATGCCGAGTCGAATCCGGTGGAGTGGGTCGACCTGTCGGTGCAGCAGGGCCTGGACTTCTCCCCCGTGCGCTGGGAGGACAACCTCGACTACTGGCGGGTCCTGCACGAGATTCTGCAGACCGAACCGCCCAATCCCGCCTACCGCCACCAGTACGGGGAACTCGCTGCTCTCGGCATCGTGCGCGGCGCCCCGTTCTACCCCGACCGGCGGATGACGGCCATCCTCACCGATGCGGCACGGCGCGGTCACCTGCACCTGTGCGTGCAGTCGTTCGCCGACCGCCGCGCGGACCGGATCGTGTGGCCGGACAGCCGGTGGGAGTGGGCTGTGCTGCGCCCGGAGAACGGCACCTTCGACGCCGACGGCTACACCGACCTGTACGCGCGCGAGAAATGGTTCTACCAAGCCCAGATCGAATCCCCCGCCATGTTCGCCCGCGAACCAGGCGCGGGTTCGCTGTACTGGCTCGGCCTGCGCGATTCCGCAGGTGCCTACCTCGAGGGCGCCGGCTACTACAGCCTCACCGTGCCGCAGCCGGTCCCGGCGAGTCTGTTCTGGTCCATCACCGTCTACGACGCGCACACCCGCAGCGAACTGAGAGCACCACAGAACCGTGCCGCCCTGCGCTCCCTGTACGAACTCGCCGACATCGACACCACCGCCCCGCTCACCCTCTACTTCGGGCCGACCCCACCACCGAACACCCCGACCGATCGCTGGGTCCAAACCATCCCCGGCACAGGCTGGTTCACCTACTTCCGCATCTACGGTCCCACCAGCCCGGCCTTCGACGGCACCTGGCAGCTACCGGACTTCCACCGCCACGGATGACCTCATCCGACGAACCCTCCGTCGGCGGCATCGCTGTATCCGGCGCCGCTCAGAGGCTGTCGGCGATCGCACGACCAGCGGCACGACCGGAGAAGATGCAGCCGCCGAGGAACGTGCCCTCGAGCGCGTTGTATCCGTGCACTCCACCGCCACCGAAACCCGCCGCTTCACCCGCGGCGTACAGCCCGGCGATGACAGTGCCGTCGGCACCGAGAGCGCGCGAGCCGAGATCGGTTTGGATGCCGCCGAGAGTCTTGCGGGTGAGCACATGGAGCTTGACGCCGATCAGCGGACCCGCCGCGGGGTCGAGGATGCGATGTGGTGCGGCCGTCCGCATCAGCTTGTCACCGAGGTAGCGGCGGGAGTTGTGGATGCCCTGGATCTGGGCGTCCTTGCTGAAAGCGTTGTCCACCTGGAGATCTCGGGACCGAATCTGCGCGCGGAGGCGGTCCGGGCTGAGCAGGGGCTCGTCGGTCAGTGTGTTCATCTTCGCCACGAGGTCTTCGATCGTGTCGGCGACAACGAAGTCGGCGCCGTGTCGCTTGAACGCTTCGACCGGTCCGGGTGCGTGTTTACCGAAGACGCGCTCGGTCACGATCGCCTTCCGGTTCTTCGCGGTGATGTCGGGATTCTGCTCGGAACCGGAGAGGGCGAACTCCTTGGCGATGATGCGCTGGGTGGTGACGAACCAGGAGTGGTCGTGCGGGGCGAGTTCCGGGGTGGTGCGCAGGTAGCGCAAGGTGCCGAGGGTGTCGTAGCCGGGAAGATACGGTTCGGGCAGGCGCCGTCCGAGGGCGTCGAACCACATCGAGGAGGGGCCGGGCAGGATGCGGATGGCGTGGCTGGGCCAGATCGGGGCCCAGTTCTGGATGCCTTCGGTGTAGTGCCACATGCGGTCGCGGTTGACCAGCCGGACGCCCGCGTCGGCGGCGATGTCGAGCATGCGGCCGTCGACGTAGGCGGGAACGCCGGTGATCATGGTCGCCGGTGGCGTACCCATCCGTTCGGGCCAGTGCCTGCGCACGATGTCGTGGTTGCCGCCGATCCCACCCGTGGCGAGAACGACTGCGCCTGCGGACAATTCGAACTCGCCCAGCACGTCACGGTTGGACGGCGCGCCTCGCTCGGCGCCGTCGTCGGCCAGGACCGCGCCACGCACGCCGGTGACCGCGCCGTCGGTGAAGACCAGCTCGTCGACCCGGTGACGGTGCAGGAAGGTCACCAGCCCCGTGTCCGCGGCCCGCAGCGCCGACTCGGTGAACGGGGCGACGACACCGGTTCCCGTGCCCCAGGTGACGTGGAATCGTGGCACCGAGTTGCCGTGTCCGTCGGCTCGGAGGTCACCGCGCTCGGCCCAGCCCACCGAGGGCAGGAACCGCAGTCCCAGTTCGTGCAGATACGAGCGCTTCTCACCGGCCGCGAACTCGACGTACGCGCGCGCCCATCGGGCCGCCCAGACGTCCTCGTCGTCGAGCCGGTCGAAACCCGCGCTGCCCGACCAGTCGTTCCATGCCAGTTCGAGCGAGTCCCGGACGCCGAGGCGGCGCTGCTCGGGGCTGTCGACCAGGAATATCCCGCCGAAGGACCAGAAGGCCTGGCCGCCGAGATTGGCGGCATTCTCCTGATCGACAACGAGAACGCGCTTGCCACGGCGGGTCAGCTCATGGGTTGCGACAAGCCCGGCCAGGCCTGCGCCCACCACGATGACATCGGCATCCATCCGGACGACCTCCACTTCCAACCGGGAACGCGAGAGAATTCATTCGCGCATCCGATACATTAATGCATCCGATGCGGCTGGGTATTCTTCTCGGGTGAACTCGCCCCGCTCGACCGAATCCGCGACGCCGACCGCTGCCGCCGGGAGCCCCGGCAAGGCGCCGCGCATCACGCGGCGCCGCGCGGAGACCAGGGCGCGGCTGCTCGATGCCGCGTTCCGCGTGTTCGCCGAGAAGGGTTTCGGCGCGGTGCGCATCGACGACGTCTGCGGCGCGGCCGGATATACGCGGGGAGCGTTCTACTCCCAGTTCGACAGCCTCGAAGAGCTGTTCTTCGTCCTCTACGACCAGCGCGCCACGCTGATCAACGAGCAGGTGCGAGCCGCTCTCGACGCCGTCGCGGACCCGACGGACCTCGAATCGTTCGTCGACCGGCTCTCGGCGACACTGCTACTCGATCGCGACTGGCTGCTGGTGAAGACCGACTTCCTCACCCACGCCGCGCGCAGGCCGGCCACCGCGGCGCGGCTGATCACCCATCGCGCGCAGTTGCGATCGGCCGTCGAAGACAAGCTCGCCGAGAGCCGGTTCAGACTGCCCGCGGAGCTGGGCTCGATCGGCGAGGCGGCGCGCGCGGTCATCGCCGCGTACGACGGTGTCACCGTGCAGCTGCTGCTCGACAACGACCAGCGGGCAGCCCGGGCCTGGCTGGCCCGGTTGATACGTCAGCTCGGAGTGGCCGGCCGGGCCTGACCGAGCTGTCGGGCCCCGCGAACAACCCGGACCCGATGTCGTCGTCACCGATCGACATCGCCCGGCTCCCGATGTGGAGAACGCCCCGTGCGGTTCGTCGTCCTGGTAGAGAGGGGTAATCGGCCCCTCGCATCGAGGAAGGGTGTGCGCCATGCATTATCTGGTGACGTTGGTGGGACGCGAAGACACTCCCGCCGCACGACCCGGTTCGCCGGAGTTCGACGCCGAAGTCGCGCGCTACGCGGAATTCGACGAGAAGGAGGGGGCGGCCGTCGCCGGTGGCGCGGCGCTGTTCCCGTCGGCGGAGGCGATCCAGGTACGACGCTCGGGCGGGCGGACCCTGGTCACCGACGGCCCGTTCACCGAGCAGGCCGAGGTGGTCGGCGGGTTCTACGTGTTCGAAGCCGCCGATCTGGACGAAGCCATTCGCCTGGCGCGGCAGTTGCCCGCCGTCGAGAGCGGCGGGGTGGAGGTCCGCCCGCTCGTCGAGTGGTCACCGCACGCCACCCCGCGCGCGGACTGGTGGTTGGCCCTGCTGTGGGAACCGCCCGCGGCGGTGGTCGAGCCGGGCACACCGGAGTGGGACGCCATGGCGGCCGAGCACGCACGATTCGGCGAGAAGTACGGCGACGCCCTCCGCGGCGGCGGCGCGTTGCGACCGCCGTCCACCGCGACCACGGTGCAGGTGCGCGACGGCCGGCTCCTGCTGACCGACGGCCCCTATCCGGAGTTCGCCGAGGTGGTCGACGGGCTCTACCTGTTCACCGCCGAGGGACGCGACCGAGCCGCCGAGATCGCCGCGGCCGTCCCGCTCGGGGACAGTGGTCGCGCCGAGGTACGCCAGATCGTCGACCTGGACCGCTGAGCGTGCGCACCGGCCCGCCCGTGACGATCGACGCGGTCTACCGCGCGGAGTTCGGGCGGGCCGTGGCGACGGTGGCCGCGCTGACCGGGGATATCGGACTCGCCGAGGACGCGGTGCAAGAGGCGTTCGCCGACGCGGTGCGCACCTGGCCCGAACGCGGGTGGCCCGCCAGCCCGGGCGCGTGGATCACCACCGCCGCCCGCCATCGCGCCCTCGACCGGCTGCGGCGGGAATCGGCGAGGGCGGACAAGGAACACGGCGCGGCGCTGCTGCGCCCACCGGTCGAGGAGGCCGAGGTGTCCCCGGTGACCGACGACCAGTTGCGGATGATCTTCACCTGCTGCCATCCAGCACTGTCACCGCCGTCCCAGGTGGCGTTGACGCTGCGCCTGGTATGCGGCCTGCGCACCGCCGAGATCGCGCGCCTGTTCCTGCAACCGGAACACACTGTCGCGCAACGACTCACCCGAGCCAAGGCGAAGATCCGCCAGGCAGGCATCCCGCTGCGGGTGCCGCCACCGCACCTGCTGCCCGACCGGGTGCCGGTGGTGCTGGCCTGCGTGTATCTGGTGTTCACCGAAGGGTATTCGGCGACGTCGGGTCCGTCCGCCATCCGTGACGAATTGTGTGACGAGGCGATCCGGCTCGGCAGGCTGGTGTGTGGGCTGCTGCCCGGCGAATCGGAGGCACGGGCGTTGCTTGCGCTGATGTTGTTACAGGACAGTAGGCGCGCGCAGCGGCGTTCGGATGACGGGGAGCTGGTGCCCCTGGAGGACCAGGACCGCACGAGGTGGGACCACGCGGCCATCGCGGCCGGTGTGTCCTGCCTGGACTCGGCCGCCGAGGGAACCGGGCCCTATCTGGCGCAGGCACGTATCGCCGCCGCACACGCGAGCGCACCGAGCTGGCCGGAAACAGATTGGCACGCGGTACTGGCCGGCTACGACGAGCTGCTCGGGTATCTCGAGTCGCCCGTGGTCCGCGTGAACCGCGCCGTGGCCGTCGGTTTCGCGCACGGCTTCCCGGCGGGGCTCGCGGCCGTCGACGAAGTCGCGGCGGACCCGCGCCTGGCCGGCACGCACCTGGTCAGCGCCACCCGCGCCGATCTGCTGCGCCGTGCGGGCCGCCCGCGCGAGGCGGCCGAGCACTACCGGGCCGCGCTGGCGCTGGTCGGCAACGATGAGGCTCGCCGCTTCCTGGCGCGCCGCCTCGCCGAGGTCGACGCCGAACGCTGAATGCCAAGATCGTCGGAAGCGATGAAAAAGACCCCTTGATCGGGCGTATCGCCTGATCAAGGGGTCTTCTATCCGGTGGTCCCAGCTGGTTTCGAACCGGCAGACGCCAGGAAGGCGAAACCCGCCACCACCTCGAATAATCGGCATCTACCAGGACCTTTGCCCGTTATCGCGATCGCGCAGATGTACGCACCGATAGGCAACATTGGGCCGCAGTATTGCACGTATATTGCACGGCGAACGGCGCCAACCAGGCACACGTAGAGATCCTCAGTTGCCAGCAGAATTCATAGCATTGAGACGCCGACTGGTCACTGCACGGTTTGACGAAACCCATAGGGACCCCCGCCACTACTCCGGCTGGCCATACGTGATCTCCAGCGAATGCTCCTCCAGGCTGCGGAGCGTCAGTTGGTCGTCTTGGACCTGGTTGAGCAGGAAGAGCTCCCTTGTGTGACACTTGTCGCACAGGCTGACGACTGCAAACGGCCACAGGTCGACCGGAGCCCCGTATGGGGCACTGTCCACGTAGATGCGGTCGGGACGCAGCGGCCGAGTGCTCGACCGATCGAACGGCTCCCAGTTGGGATGGCTGCCTCTCAGTCGGAACCCGACGATCCGATACTGGCCCTCGTCGAGGTACTCACACCGTTCGACCCAATCCCAGTGGGTCCCGGAGAGCCATCTGACCGCACTGATCGCCCCCACGATGTGTGGTTCCAGCCGTTCGACGTCTTCGGCCAGTTGGTGGCTGGCGCGGACGCCGTGCGCGTGGTGCGAGGTGTTCCTGAAGTCCTTGATGCGGCCCAGGAGGGCGCGTGCGTTGCCCCGGTCGCTCAGGGTGGTGAGTTGTTGGATGCGGGGCGTGATTCCCTCAGTCTCCAGCCGGTCGAGGAACCAGAGCCAGGTACCGAAGGTGGCGCCGGTCCGGAACTGCTTGCGCAGGTTCCTGGAGAATCCGCTCGACGCGGCGAGTTCGGTGAGCGCCAGCACGCCCAGCACACGGGCCAGACCCTCTCCCAGCTTGAGCAGTCCGTCTTTCTGCTCCGCCGGGTGCGTGCTGATTCGGTACCGACGAGACAGTGCGGCCGCGTGGTACGGAAAGCTCCACTCGGCGCGCGAGATGAGGTCGTCCAGGGGCCGCACGAGTTCACCGATCAGGCCTGCCTCATGGGCGGCGATCCGGATTTCGTTCCGAACCCCCTGGACGTCCCGCTCGCCGCTGATGAAGACGTTGGGCAGGATTCCCGACATCGTATTCCGCAGTGCGCGCCGCCCCTCTTGTACGTCTGCCAGGAGGCTCTCCACCTCGCTGTCAGTCACCAGGGCGACGGGGACGTGCGTATCCAGCAGGTCGCGAGCGCTGGGGTACTGGCCGTTGTCCTTGCGGGAGTTCAACCACTCGCATAGCGCCTGGCCGCAGCCGCGCAGCGGCTGCAGCACAAACAGCGAGGTTGCCGCCTCGCCGAAGCCCTTCGGGAGCAGACGCCAGTTCCCCGGCCGCCCGACGAGCATGCCGCCCGAGCAGAGGGTCAGTGGCCCGCCGTCCTCTGGCGCATCGGACAGGTCAGCGGCAGAGTCCGCCTCGTGAAGGTCTTGGGCGCGCAGGTGCTTGGGCCGGTCGGCGCCCTCCTCCTGCTCCTCACCGCGCTGCGGCGGGTAGACCCGAGTGGTCTCCGATCGGGCGAGGTTGCGCAGCAGTTTAAATTCGCCGTCGAGTTCCGGTCGGTAGAAGAGCGAGGGTGGGATTTCGCAACCCACCCGTGTCCTGCTGTCATTGATCCAGGCATCCGGAGCACTCGGGTGCACTTTGCATCGGAGGTGGTCGTTCGGATCCACATGAAGCGGCAGACTGACCAACTCACGCAGCTCGGGATCCGGTTCGTAAGCATCCCCAGTCCGCTGCGGCTCCCCATCGCCATCGCGCACACCTACGGCCTTGCGGACCGCCACCTCGAAGACCTTCCCCCGCGGCCAGCTCACGCCAGCCGAGGTGACTGCCCGGCGCAGCACCGTGATGGCTTCCTGCCACCTCGTCCACGTCGAGCCGACCAACCGACGCAGGGCGGCCACCAGAGCGGCAGGATCACCCGTTTTCTTTATCGCAGGCGATTCGGCGAGCCGAGTCAGGGCCTCCTCGGACAGCTCGAACCGGAGCCGCAGCGGTTGATCGATCGTGACGTCCTGGTACATCAGTTCGTGAGTGGAGATGATGCGGACCCGGTCGTCTGGCCGCTGGGCAGGGTCGGCGGACAGGGTGTCCAGGTAGAGCCTGGTGATCTCGGCAATCTGGTCTGAGGTGATGTAGTTGCGCTTCGAGCCGATAGAGCGGCGCATCCGCTGGTACTGGTCCTGAGCGTTCAGTAGCAGCACCTGACGCCTGCGCTGTGCCGGCTTGCGGTTGCTGAGGACCCACAGGTAGGTGCTGATGCCGGTGTTGTGGAAGAGGTGGTCGGGCAACGCGACCACAGCCTCAAGCCAGTCGTTCTCCACGATCCACCGCCGGATTTTTGAATCGCCGGACCCCGCGGCCCCGGCATACATCGGGGAGGCGTTGAAGATGACCGCGATCCGGCTACCGCCCTCACCTGCGGGGCCCACTGGCTTCATCTTCGCCAGCATGTGCTGCAGGAAGAGCAGCGAGCCGTCGTTGATCCGGGGGAGACCGGCCCCGAAACGGCCAGCGAAACCGAGCTGCTCGTGCTCCGACCGGACTGCGGACATGATCTGATTCCAGGCAACGCCGAACGGCGGGTTGGCAAGGAGGTAGTCGAAGGCGATTCCTTGGTGCCCATCTTCAGTGAGGACGTTCCCTAAGGCGATCGTCGAGGCCCGTCGGCCGCTGATCATCATGTTGGCACGGGAAATCGCCCATGACTCCGGGTTGATCTCCTGGCCGTACAGCATGATGTCCGCCCCCGGGTTCATCGACGTGATGAACGAGGCCGCCTCGGTCAGCAGGCCGGCCGTTCCACAGGCCGGGTCCAGGATGGTGCGAACGGCGTGTGGCGACGTCAACAGGTCCGAGTCGGCGGAGATGAGGAAGCAAGCCATCAGATGGGCTACGTCCCGGGGGGTGTAGTGCTCCCCGTTCAACTCGTTGCTGCTCTCCGCGAACCGTCGGACTAGCTCCTCGAAAAGGTTCTCCATGTGGTCGCCAGTGATCATCTGCCCCAGGTCGATCGAGGCGAACTGCCTGACTACGGGGTAGAGGAGCTCCGCCTGATGCAGGCGGATAACGGTCCGCTCAAACTCAAAACCGTCCAGCACTTCCCTGACGTTGCAGGAGTACCCGCGAACATAATCCAAGAACACCCGGTCGGCATTCCGCGGATCATTGAGCACACTCTGAAAGGAGAACCGGCTCAGATTGTAAAAGGGCCAACCCGAGGCCGCCTTAAGGCGCTGCTCCTGCTCCTGTTCGCTGTCGGTGCGCTCGGCTTCGTCGAGCACCGCTTGCCTGCTCGGTGCCAGCAGGGAGTCGAGCCGGCGCAAAACCGTGAACGGCAGGATCACCCGTCCGTACTCGGAAGGCTTGAAGTCGCCGCGTAGCAGGTCAGCCACCGACCAGACGAAGCTGGACAGGTGTCCGATGTTGTCACTCAAATTGTCCCCCGCACAGGCCGGCGCCTTCCATAGGACCGATCATTCCATGGCTGTGGCCGGGGCCAGGGCCCACCAGAAGTACGGGGCGCCGACACGCCGGGGCGACTCCAGGGAACGGCAGGTCACCGCGCCCAGCTCCCGGCAGGGTGCAGTGAGCGATCGCGCGTAATGATCACTGCCCACAGCCGGTCGTCCACGATCCACGGCGCTGCCATGGCGAAACATCCTGCACCACAGGCAGACTCGTCGCTACACAACAGAACCTGTTAGGAGCTCTTACCACGCCCAAAACTCGCAACGCCGACCGGCGCGGTAACTCCTGCAGCCGGTCTTCAACCAGTGACGGTTCAGAGGACGATGTAAGTGGTCATGGCGAGCATGAGCAGAGTGAGCGTGCCACCGAACGTGATTCCTCCCGCACGAATCGTGGAGGCCACAGTAGCCCCGTCGGCCCTCACGAGCAGGGCACCGGCGATTCCCCCAATGACGGAGGTCAAGGTGGCGGCGACGAGCAACAGGGCTTTCATGTTGTGCGACATAAGGTTCCGTTCTGTCTGTAGTGAGTCGGTCGCCTTCAGTCAGCCCGATCCGTTCGACCGCCAACCAGTCGAAGAAGCGGCTAATGTGCGGATGTGCGCATGTCGGAGGGGATTTCCTGGGTTTACGACCCGACACGGGTCGTGCTGGGTCGACGGTCGAGGGACACGACGTAATGAGTGGGGACATGAATCCGGCTCGGGAGAAGTTCCTCGCGAAGTGGCGGGCGCTGTACGTCGCGGCTGGCGAGCCTCAGATCACTGCCATCGCTAGCGCAACTAAGGTTCCGTACAGCACATTGGCAAGCTGGTTTGCCGATGATGCCAATGTGGTGATTACGACGAGCGAGCGCAAATTCGAGGCTGTTCTGCTGTACCTGCACGCAAAGTCCGGCAAGGTCCCCGCAGGGCGATCGTTGGACGTCCAGGCCCTGCGCAGCTGGCAGACTTTGCGGCGAGATGCTGGTAAGCGATCTCGTGAGGTTGGTCCTGTTGCCACGCAGAGCACGGCGGTGTACCCAAGGCTCGGCGATTGTGACCCGCTGCGAGACTTGGGAATCCAACCTGCCCCAGCACTCGACGCAAGCGTCGATAGCAATCTCGGCATGACACCGTATGTCAAACGTGAACACGACGCCAAACTCCGCGCACAGGTGGAGGGGGTAGTCGACGGTGGTCGGTCGATCCTTGTGATGCTGACCGGGGACTCGTCCACTGGAAAAACCCGCTCACTCTATGAGGCCTTACGCGAGAAGGTTCCGGACACATGGCGATTGCTTGCCCCCACAAGTGCGTCCGAACTCGTCGCATCCGTCGAAGCGATCGGTTCGCTGAGGAGCGGCTGCGTGTTGTGGCTGAACGAGGCTCAGCGCGTTTTCCGCGACGATCGCCTCACCACCTCAGAGGTGGCCGCGAAGAAACTTGACGACCTTCTCAAGTCGACTCTAGGTGTCGTGGCGGTCGGCACGTTATGGACCCGCGAATACTGGAACCTCTTTACGCAACAAGGGCTTTCAGATGATCCACGGGCTAATCTACGAGACCTCCTCACACGTCAATCGACGACGAAGCGTATTCCAGTACCGAGCAAACTCCTCGATCGGGAACGGCAACGGTGGGAAATCTGCGCGCAGCGCGATGCGCGGTTGCGAGTCGCATACGAGGCCGGCAGCGACGGCATGATCGTGCAGCACGTCAGCGGTGGACCGGAGTTGCTAGCCGCCTACCGCCAAGGCCCCGGCACCCACTTCACCGTCTGTGAGTATGCCGTGCTCACCGCCGCACTTGAAGCACGACGGCTAGGGCATAGCGAACCACTCACGACCGCACTGCTCGCCGAAGCCGCCTGGACCACCCTTGCCGATCGCGATCGCCCGGGCGAAACGGACTGGGCTGAGCAGACCCTCGTCGCACTATCGACCGGACAACGCACCGATGGCACGCGCACCGATATCCGCCACGCTCTCACCGCGATGTACCCAGTCCACGACGCACCAGGAGTATTGGCAGGCTGGGAGGTGGCCGACTACCTGCTTCAACACGCTCATGAACCATTTTGGAAGACCGCATCTGCCGCTGTATGGCAGGCAGTGCTGCGACACACCGAAAATTCCACATCCCTGCACGATCTCGGGTACTCCGCTTACAGCCACAAGCATTTTCAACATGCCGCGCGCCTGTGGCGCAAGGCAATCGAGCGTGGGCATCCCACTGCAGCATGGGGCATGTTGTTGGTGAGCGGGCACCCACCGCACGATCGGGATTACCGTGGAGCGCTCTGGATCGCCGAACACACGGCGGTCTCGGACCTGCAGACCGTGCGACAGGTGTGTGGCCTACTGGCCGAAGCACATGAGGACCATGCACTGACACGATTTATGCAGCGGGTACGTGACTGTGACATCGAGACCGGATTGCAGGGACTGACAGTGGGTCGGGTCGTCAGGACCGCTGATCCGATGTATCAGACGGTGATGAGGGAGTACGGGAGCTACGGCGCAAGAGACATCATCGATGCGGTGCAAACTGTCGACACTTCCGATACTAGGAAGGTCGCTGTACTGCTCGCGTGGCTTCAGCACGCTGGTCGAGACGGTGACGGCCACACGACTCTGGCGCAAAGAGTGGTGGACCGGATACACGACCTCACCCTTCACGATCCCGGGTCTGTCACGGAAGTGGTGCTCGCCCTACACAGCGGCGGAGACGCTGACACTGCCGCACGAGTTGCCCGTCATTCCGCCGGCACTTTCGTACCATCCTTCGATCGCGTGGAGTTCGACCACGTGCTCGACTACTGCCAGATGTTGGTTGAGCTGTTTGTTGCGGTGACCAGATGCGCTGACGTCGCTGCAGGCCAGGCCCTCGCGACCACTATCGTCGCAGGGCTTACCAACCACGACCATCCCTGGGCATTGCACGCCGAGCTCAGGCGGGCGCGCCATGATGAACTGTCGCGGGCCCGCTGCCTCGCGGTTCTAAGCGCGTGGGAACAATTCCGAATCCCCGCGAGCGAGCATCATTACCGTGCGACGGTCGTCGAAGCAACGGAGGTGGTGGCCGCCCTCGACGGCTTCGTCTTGAAGCTGGTGTGCCACCTCGCAGGCAGCGCGGATTTGGGCATCGCGGGGCTCGCGACGTATTTGTTGAAGGATCACGATGACCCTTTCGAATACGACGAGGAAGACGACGAAAACGGCTGGTCGATGCAGACGTGGCTGACCCTTGAGCAGGATCCGGTCTTCCAGGATGCATACCAGGACAAGGAC